>CBDTZM010000177.1:0-5074 GCA_965364915.1 uncultured Pseudomonadales bacterium
CCTCGATCGTGATTTGCATACAATCTTCGCGGCGACTTTCTTCATAATGCGCATTGTCCAGAAAACAATGCATTCGCGCTCCGATCGTTTTCATCGCCGCGTCGAGCGCTTCCCAGGAAATCAGCTGCTGTTTTTGGCCCTTTGCCTTGCGAGCACCATGCTCCGTTACGAGAGCGGCGAGCAAATCACCATTGGCACCGTCGATAAACTCGAGTTCGACATTCAGTTCCACAATATCGACCTTGCGCCACAGGTCGCGTATCGCGGCTTGGGCAGTGGTGTGTACAACGAAACCGACCGGCGTATAGCTCAAGATGCCGCGCTTCTTCTTTTTAAGGTAGAGATCGGTAATCGCCCACCTCACGAACACCACGCCGGGCCCCGCCTCATCTGCGATCTGGTATCCGCCCGCTTCTAGCCGTTCGATGAACGCGAGTCGAGCGGTGTCGGCCAACGTCTTGAAGTGGTCCGGCTTGGCACCTCGATATCCGGAGTCAGGTGACATGAACACTTCCGGCTGGTCGACCATGACGGAATCGTATTTAAACGCCGACAACAGCTCGACCGTCCCTGGCGCGATGTACACGCGCCCGTCATCACGACGTTCGAGGATGGAGTAGTCTTCCAAGAAACCGCTTTCGGCGCCCCACGCAACCATCGGCGGCAACACCAGCAACATTGAAGCAACAACCCACTTGTTCATGACCAACCCCCCGGTGAACGTGCAGATTAGTGTGCGATCCGCAGGACTGAAACGCAACCAGTTCGTCTTGTCGGAGCGGCGCCAGTTCATGGCGCGTTTGACGCTTGCTTCAAAATCCGCCTCATCATTGATGAAATTCCCGAAGCTGCTGCACCAGCGCCTGTACTTTCTGTTCCGCTGACAAGCGATAAAATACCTCCATAAGCTCGTAGCACAGAACGATCCGCCTCGCGTCTTCATCCCAGTAAGCATCCGGCACGCCGCAGGAACGCGCGCTCAGGGTAAGTTCAGACGGTAAGTGCAAGTAGCGGCGCGCGTAGTCGGCTGTCTTCTCCAGCATGTTTTCGCGCTTCAGGAAACTCTCGATTGCCTGATGGGTCGGTTGCGTTGCCTTCTGGTAGGTCACGGCCACCTCCGTCCCTCCGCGTACCTCTTCGGAGAGTGCGTACGTCCTTCTCACCCACTCCCGGCCGGCATCGGCCGACTCGTATTCCTCTTCGCACCAGTCTGCGCGAAAGAACGGCATGTTGACCATACCGGGCAACGGTTCGAATGTTTCCATGTCGCTACCGTAGACAAGGCAAAAAATCCGCGCGGCACGCTGCACGCTCAATGGATGGTTGGCCCAGTACGCCGCCTCCAAGTTTTCCAACTCGAACCCGCGCTGCCAGAGGATGCGATTGGCATCCCCCGCCATGAGGAGCATTTTCGTGTGTCGGAAGTCGTTGGCGGCCATTTGCTTGTCCAAACGAATCAGCGCGGTAGCCGCAAGCGTATCGGCAGCATCTTCTTCGTTACCGAGTATCGGGATATCGAAGTCGTGCATGATCACGTGGGCAAACTCATGCAGCAGCACGTAGTACGCGTTACCGATGACGAACTCAGCTCGTTCCGGAGCAACGGCTTCCGCACCGAGCGCGTACGGTTGGACAAACAGCATCAACGCAACGCTCATCGACAACAGGCCCTTCCTGATGACTTCGAGTATCCGGAGTTCCGGCATGTCTGGCTCCTCAAAGGCCAAAATACTAATTCGCCATCGATCAATTGTCCGCCGTAGAAATAACAACCAAGTAAATCGTTCTCGCGTTCAGTTGATCGCTGGTTCCTCTTCGATCAGTGTGCGGATAAACCTCAATCGGTTCTCCATATCATTGCGGATGCCGCGACTAACCACACCGCGTAACAAACGGTTCAACTTGCCGTCGAACTGCAACTGATCCACCAAAACGAAATAGTTGCCAGGGGCGTCCACAACACCTTCCGTCAATATCGAACCAACCGTCATCCGGCCGCCGAAGTAATGGTTGGCGTAGATGTTCTTAACGACCATCACATAGTCGAGCTGCGAGTGCGCAGGGCGAACCGACAACATGTGGTTTACCGTCAACGTCGGTCGTTGCCCGAAATCGAGCACCGACCAAAACAGAAACTCTTCAGCATCGCCTTCGATGGGCGTATTCGGATAGTCCAAAAGGTGCGCGGCTACGTTGGGGAGGAGATCCATCGCGTGCGCCGACTCGGCCAGCGCGGCCTTGAATCCATCCAGCGCATGTAGCGGGTCTTCCTTGTCGCGGTATATCCAGAGCGCAGCGTTGCCTTGCTGTCGGTACCCGCGCACGAGTTCCGTCAACCTTCCACGATACGCAACGGTGAACGGTTGGGCGTCTTCCTCCCATTCGTAATCGAGATCGCCAACCAATTTGATGAGGTCTTCAGGCAACTTCACGCGGCACTTGCCGAGTACGCATGACTCGAGCGCCTCTTTTTCGACCTTCGTGAACTCGTAAGCTTCGAACTCGTTTTCGCGGGGCGGTTCGGCTATAACATTCAGCGCGTTTGCGCCGATCTCGTCGGTGCGACCGAGCACATCGCCAGCCCGACTCATCGCCGCATGCACGCTATCGGGTTGCTTATCGAGTTTCATGACGCCGACCAGCGCAAGACCTGCCGAACGGTCCGCAACATCTATCTCCTTGACGATGAAACCGTCTCCCAATTCACGGAGATCACGCATGGAGATGTCCGCCCGGTTTTTCAGAAGTTCGCCTACATCCACGGGTCTGGCCGCGCCAACGTGTTCGACGAGGAAACAACATAGTAAAGCGCAACAGAGTCTGAAGAACGACACCACCCCTCCTTGTCAACGGTGTTCAAGATCGCAGCTGGACAATACCGGAAATTTCATGAATCCGCATTGACCGCCGCTGTCAATCGCGACGGTAAAAAGAGATCACGCGTGCGATGCCAAAAACGGGTCAACCTAGTTTTCGACGGTCAAACGTCGCGTTTGCCGGACGCGGCGATCGCCTCTAGCCTGTCGTTCTGAGGGGTGCTGTCGCCGCGCCGTTGAGAGTATTCATTTCAGCCGAAACTCAGGACGGCGCCACGTCGCACGCACAAACACGTCCACTTCCTCACCGCGTTGGCTTGCCGTCACCAATCGATCCAGTTCGCTGCGCTTACGCACCCGGGCATCGACGACTAGGTCCGAGCTAGGCCGCCAGCTCCAGCGCAATTCGATCTGTCGTTCGTTAGCTCGATACTGCGGTGAAAGCAACCAACCCGCGCCCGTCCTACCGTAGAGCAGACCGATGCTGTGGCCCCGGGCAAACTCCATGAGGCTGGCTGAGACGTTCCAGGCAAGACCGTCGGTATCTCCGGATGTGCCTGTTTGCACCGCTTGCCGGGTTGGCGTAGTGGGCGCATAGCCGACCTCACCGGCGATGCGCATCCGCCGTTCTCCCGGTGCGTTGGGGAGCCTAATTCTTGCTGCTATACGTCCGACGACGGCCCAGTAATCCTCTCGGCGTCCCAGCAGGTTGCCGTCCGTCAATAGGGAATCCGGCAAGTAGGAAATGTCCAGCCCACGTTGCACGATTCGCCCCCAGGGTTGAGTGTTCTCGAACGCGATGAAGTGTGTGAGTTCAGAGTGCCCATCGGAGAAGTCCAGAGGGGCGCGGCGGACACTTCCGGGGTCCTCATCGTTTCGCTCGACGATGAGATGACTTACCCAGCCTCGGCGCGCTTTGAACGTACCGTGAACGCCATCGGTCCAGTTGATGGATATGTTGTTGGAATTGTTGCGATCCAGTGATTTCGCAAATACGCCCGCGCGCGTGACGAATTTTGTTTGCAAACGTCCCAAGGCCAGATCGAATCGCTCAGTTCTGAACCAATGGATGAACGCTTCGTCAACGGTGATTTTACCGGCTTCGATGGTGTTGCCCGCCACACCGGATTCGAAAGAACTGTTCCCACTACACGACTCGGTGGAGCAGATGCCCGCAAGCCGGGTAGTCAAGCGCACGGATTCGCTAGGGTTCCAGTTGCCTTCTAGGCGCAGACGAGTCGTTAGTTCATCGTTGTCGTCCGTTGCTCCAAATCGGTCTTCTTCTTCGGACCGGGAATACGCGGTTCGAGCATCGAAGCCGAACGAGAGGTGGTCGGCAACGTTCACACCATCGATGAGGGAACCGCCAACATCCATACTCATGATGTCTTCATCGGCGCTCGCGACTTCTTCAGCGGTCGCTTCCATTGCCTCCTCTTCCTCTTGCGTCAGGGCGTCCTCTTCTTCCTCTTGCGTTTGGGTGTCCTCTGCTTCCTCCTGCGTTTGGCCCTCCCCCTTCATTGAGGGCGCGCTCTTTACGGCGGGTGGCTCGGCCAGTTCTTCGGCATGCGCAACCGCGCCAAGAACCCACAGGACGAGAAGCACGCAAGCGCTGCCGAACTTTGGTTGTATAGTTCCATGAGAGGTCTTCACGGCGCCGATCTTCAAAGATGGCCGGTGATTATACGTACTGTCCGTTCACGATGTACGGCACCTGAGATTACGCTGCAGGCCGCGTTGCAGTCCGCAGATTCACCGGTCTCGATCACCTCGAGCAGAGGGCAAAAGGTCAAATCAGAAGCGATATTTCGCAGCACGATCCTGGAAGCTTTTCACCGCAGCTCCCTCGAAACGTCGCTCACGTTACCAATTGTTCAGAAATGAAATGTGTAACCGATCACCGGTCCAAAGAGCGTGATCTCCGGTTCAAGGGCGCCGAGATCGACATCCATGTTTAGATGGCGATACATGAGTTCGAGCGTACCCGAGTCACCGAAGTGCCGCCCTAACCCCACTTCCACGTTCCAGGCGAAGTCCGAATCACCTGTCGCTATATCCCCACGAACGCTCAGCGTCCACTTATCCGATAGCGGCTTAATGTGGCGGACGCCAACCATTGCATCGACGAGCGTACTGTCCTCTTTCTCTCTTCGAATGAATCCGCCAGGACCGGTGGTTTCGAATTCGACTTCTAGCTCGCCGACGATACTGCGAAAACCGAACAGCAGCTCTGTTCGTTGCGGTTCATCCGACAGTGC
>CBDTZM010000178.1:0-5074 GCA_965364915.1 uncultured Pseudomonadales bacterium
TTCTAATTCTAAGCGGCTTTAGCCGCCCCGATTTCAGGATGAGTCGCTACTCCGCGAGAAATTCCTGCAATCGCTTGAGC
The DNA here is from genome assembly GCA_965364915.1 of uncultured Pseudomonadales bacterium. GTDB lineage: Bacteria > Pseudomonadota > Gammaproteobacteria > Pseudomonadales > Azotimanducaceae > Azophilus. The sequence continues at coordinate 81 of CBDTZM010000178.1, forward strand.
TGGCCAAGTTGTACCTGGTCAACCGCCCCTGCAAGCCCCTTCAGGCCGCCTGCCGTAAAACCTCCCACCTCATAACGGTAGCGAAGAATAGTGCCACCCGAATCGTTGGGTTCGAGATCGAAACTCATGCTACCGGCAATACCCATCGATTGAAGCGGGCCCAATCCGCCAGACATTCGTAATCTCTTACCTGGGCTCGCAAAAACCACCTGCATGTGTTGAACACTGCCGCCATTGTCCAGCATTTCGCAAAAACAACCCCCGGCTCGCGCGTCGAGCGTAAAGTTGGTTGCGTCGCCAGAAAAAGAATGTGAGGCGTCCCACCATTCGTGCACGCGACTCGTTAGAGCCTGATAAGCACTTTCGGGGTCGACGGCAAGGACAATGGTGTGTTGGGAAACAAACCCCATCTCGGATACCGCGGTCACCTCGGCAACGGTCGCAGGGCTCATCATCAACAGCGCGAGATAGAGATTGCGCATTAGAATTTCACTCCTCGAGCGTATTGAAATGATCGACGTAAACGCGGTAGCGCTCCCGAATCTCACGGACGTAGTTGACCGGCTCGCTGCCCCGGACAAATCCGTGCCTGGCTTGTTGATTGAACTCTGGCTGACTAAGCAGCAACATGGCTTGCTCGACATTGTTGAACCAAACGTCCGGATTGAGGCCGCGCTGCCGGGCAAGTCGTCGAGCGTCCCGCACGTGTCCCGGTCCGGCGTTGTATGCCGCAAGACTGAACCACAACCCTTCGCTCAACGGCAGCGAGTCTTCGAATCGATCGTGTGTCCAGTCGAGGTAGCGCAGCCCAGCTTGTACATTCACATCCGGTTCCCAAAGCGAATCCGGATCGACGCCGACCTGGGTTGCCGTTCTGGGCATGACTTGCAAAAGACCCCGAGCGCCGGCAAACGAAGTACGTTTAGGATCGAACATAGATTCCTGATACATCTGAGCGACCACGATGCGCCAATCGAGGTCGTAGTCGGCAATGTGCTCACGCACCAGATCGTCGTATGGCGAAAGTTGAGCACCCACGATGCGCTGTTTTTCGCGCCGGCGCACGCGGCGCTCGTTGCCGAAGTACTTCTGCCATAGGAGGTTATAGGTTAGCCCGCGATAGTAGCGCTTCGTAAAGTCGTCGAGCGCGGCCTTGAGCTCTACGTGCTGCGGATGAATCACCCAGGCGATCGGCGTTTTCTCGGTTACGACCAACCCTTTCGAGAGGCCTTCGTCGTAGGCTTGCTCGATTGCCAAAATGTGGCTGTCGGCCACCGTAACGTCGTATTCACCTTGACGTACCCGATTGAGAACGGCCTCGGCGCCATCGTTGACGGCAACCATCGGCACGCCAAGCCGCGTTAGCGTCTGCCAATGACTGGTCGCCGGGTTCAGGTACACAACACGATCGGCGAGGTCCGCCAAGCTTTGAGGAACCGGGTTGGCCGACGCGGTAACGACAACCTCGTCGACGAACATGTACGGGTCGGTGAAGTGATACCCCTCCGCAACGCGGGCATCAGTAATGGTTACCGCTGCCGCAAGAACGTCCGCGCGCCCTTCTTGAAGATACGGGAACAGACTTGCCCTATCCGGCGCGACAACGACCTCCAGTCGCAACCCCTGCTCCTCGGCAAATTGCTCGAGCAGTTCGTATTCGAAGCCGAGCAATTCGCCGCGCCACAAGAAAAACGTATGTGGCCCAGTGATCGTCAACATGCGCAACGTGCCGGCCGACTTGATTCCGGCAAGATCTTGGCGATCCACAGCATCTCGACGCCCACTGATGAGTTGTTCGGTCAAGAATTGATTCAACGCGGTTTCGAGCTTGTCGTTCTCAGGTCGCAGCACCCAGGCAAGTTGCCGTAGTTCGGGCGCGGTCCACAAATGCGAGACCGCGGGATCACGTTCGACGAGATAACGGGCGCTGCCCGCATCCATCAACGTCAGGTCATAGTCCCCGACGCCAATCCCATCCACGACCTCATCCGGCAACAACCCCGATGAGAGACGCGCGAGTTCGAGCGATTGAAGCTCCGGCGTGGATGCGAAGGTTTCCAGATAAGCCGTACCTTCCGGTAGGCCGAGTATCGAGGCTCTCGAGCTCAACGACTCGAACGCGAGGCCGGCCCTGCCGATGAGCCACTCTTCACTGTAGGTCAGGGGTAGCGTAAAGCCGTACTTCAGTTTGCGCGCGTCGGTAATCGTGATGTTGTTGACCACCACATCGACCTGCCCGTTCGCTGCGGATGCCAGCAGGGCGACGAAGTCATCGATGTCGACCCACCGCACTTCCAGATGGTGTCGCAGCGCGAAGTCCTCGGCCAACTGGTAGTAGTGATCGAGGGGCAAGCCCTCTCGAGGCAGAGAATCGAACCCAGCCCAGGTTTGGCGACCAAAGCGAATGTAGCCGCGCTCGAGAATGGCATCGAGGTCATCGAGATAGGTTGGAGTTACAGATGCCTCGCGCTCGACGCCGGCCGCTGCCGGTGTCTCTTCCCCCGCCTCAGACGTTGACGTCGGCGGCGCACAGCCGACCTGCCAGATCAGGGCAAGCGACAGCGCCCAGGATCGAATGGACGTCTGAAACGTAACTTTAAGCGTCCGGGCGGTGCCCACGCACAAAATCGCGAACGCGATCCATCAAGGTGTCGTATTTCAAGTCGGTAAATTCACCGGCATCGAAATACATGCCGTTGCACTGAGGACAAGACTCGTACCAGATGTGCGTCTGGCGCTCGTCAGCCGATTTCTCCATCGGTATCGCGCACTCGGGGCAGTTGATCTCGTCGACCTTGTTGTACTCCTGGCCTACCGAGGGGTCTCCGGAATCCAGTACCGCTTCTGACATCCATTCCTTTTTCATCTCGAGCAGCACCTCGGGCTTGCACCACAATCCGGAACAGTTGTCGCAGCGGTGTACTGTAATCTTGCGGCCGTAGGTTTTGGCTTCGAGCGTGCCGGAACACTTCGGGCATTGCATTGTGATAACTCCTAACTGAATTTCGTACCAGGGGTGTAATAGCGATGGTGCCAGATTCCTTCCGCGGCTTCACCTTCTAAGGGCATGCGCCAGGTCTTCACCGCAGCCCCCTCCAACACTACCCGAAAGAGGCCGCGCGGCTGATCTATGGTGTTCTGAATGTAGTCCTCGGCCGCATCCGGCGGAACGTAGCGCTGTGCGATGCGCCTGTACCGATCCCGCCATTCCGCGTCCTGCCCAACGTCGAAAAGCAACTCGGCGCAGCCCTCGACCAACACCTTACGGTACGGCAGCGGTTGCTCGTCAATACTGAGCGCTACCCGAGGATCTTGTCGCAGGCACCCGAACCATTCGGATTTTTCGCGCGGCGTAAAGTACACAGCCCCGTCTTCATACAGAAACCAGATGGGGGTCACAAGCGGGCTGCCATCGCCTCGCACGACCGCCACGCGCATCAGAACGCCCGGCTCTGCGAGAAATTCTGCCAATTCCACATCGTTCAAGCGCGGCATACTCTAATCCTCCACCCGTGCGTCCAGCGCGGCACCCGAGCGAATCACCTCCTGCGCGCGCCGCTTTGAGCAAAATTCGGCCAAGATCTTCGCGGTGCTGTCACCGGCACGGCATGGCCCCAAGAATTTCGATGCTTCCCGAAGCCGCACCACCGGGGCGTGGCGTAGAATCTGGCCGTACTCGGGGTGCTCGGTAGCGACGACCAAACCCGCCTCGCGAAGCAGCGAGTCGTGCGCGAGCCCCGCGCCCGGCAACGGCCGGTCGGCGCGCACGCAGCCAACGCCCTTGTTTATGAGTTCGACTTCGGCACGTTCCGCGCTGACGCGGGCAAACGCCTCTTCCAAAGCCATCACGAGCGAGCCCTCTTGCTGTAGAGCCGCTTCAACCGAGGTAAAACGCTCGAGCAAGTCCGAATTCAACCATTTGGCCAATGCCTGCCAATTCGAATCATCGGCCACATAGACGAACACCCATCCGTCTGCACAAGCGTACAAACGCGCGAGCGGTCCGACACCGTAGAGTCCGTTGTCAAGCGGCGGTCGCGAGCTGGCATCCGCCGCGACAAAATCGTCGAAGTTCGCATACGCGTTTGCGCCGAACATGTCGGTGAACATCGATTGCCCGACGCCCAGCCTGGATCTCGCCCGCAACCCGAGCAGCACCGCGGTCGCGACCACCATCGACGTATTCGGGTCGGGGTTGACTTCGTTGGCTCGGAACAAGCGCCGAGCCGTTTCGCGAATTTCATCGATACCGCCACCGGCACCCAGCGTTTCGCCGAGCTGGTATAACACCCCACCGAGTGCCGCACCCGGTATCGGATGCGTCGACGGCCGGCGTGCACCCGGTCCATCCGGCCCGTACCCATTCACGGACAGATATACGAGACGCGGATTACGGCGCTGAAGCGTTGCGTAATCGAGGCCGAGCCGCTCCGGCACACCGGGACGATAGTTGTGCACCAACACGTCCGCGGCCGCCACAATATCCTCTAGCGCTGCACGCGCTTCTTCCTGTTTCAGATCCAGGCACACGCTTTCTTTTCCGGTGTTGCAACGTGCAGCACCGGTACCGCCGCCCATTCCGCGAAACGGATCGCCCGCCAGCGGCTCGATCTTGATAACGCGGGCGCCTAAGTCGGCCAACATGCTAGTTCCCAACGGGGCCGCGATGATCGTTGCACACTCGACAATCGTCACACCTTCGAGCGGTAGCCGTTTGGCAATCTCACCATCGACAATGACCGCGTGAGGCGCAAGATTCTCCCACTCAACCGTTGCGCTCGGCGCTGCAACGGCGCCCGGCGTCTCGGTAAGCCGAGCGACCAGACCGAGCTGTGTGAAACCGTGAGCCTCAACCGCGTGCCCGTTAGCCACCACGTCCGGGTCTTGCATTGCGGCCTGCGTCGATTGGTAGGCGTGGGCGACGACACCGCCATGATCGACGAACTTCTGCATCCAGTTGGCAGCCGTATCCTGTCGCATATGCGCCAGGAGCA
>CBDTZM010000179.1:0-5060 GCA_965364915.1 uncultured Pseudomonadales bacterium
ACGAGTGCCTCGAAAAAACGCGCAAAGCCAAACGCGACGATGCCGATGGTCAGGCGAAATTTATAGCGCCCGACGAAAGCACGCAGTCGGTAGAGTGACTTCAGCATCTATTCATCAGCATCTAGTGAGGAGGCCTAAGGACGACTAAAAACTGGCATTGTGCGGTACCCGCGGGAACGGTATCGCGTCGCGAATGTTGTCCATCCCGGTCATATAGAGCACTAAGCGTTCGAGACCCAGACCGAAACCGGCGTGTGGGACCGTGCCGTAGCGCCTTAGATCACGATACCACCAAAGCTCTTCGCTCAAGTCTTGATCGGCCATACGTCGATCGAGCACGTCCAAACGTTCTTCGCGCTGGCTACCGCCGATGATCTCGCCGACGCCGGGCACCAGCACGTCCAATGCGGCGACGGTTTTTCCGTCGTCGTTCTCGCGCATGTAGAACGCCTTGATGGCGCTTGGATAGTTGACCACGACGATCGGTCCCCCGACGTGTTCTTCGGTGAGAAAGCGTTCGTGTTCGGATTGCAGGTCCGAACCCCACGCCACGGGAAACTCGAACTCGCGCTTGGCGCTTTGCAGAATCTCCACGGCCTCTGTGTAATCCATACGCGTGAACGTGCTGTTGATGACGTTCTCGAGTCGTGCGATCGCATTCTTGTCGATACGATCGACGAAGAACTGCATGTCGTCGGGTAACTCGGTCAATACCTGCCGGCTGATCGACTTTAGGAAATCTTCCGCGAGGTCGGCGAGATCGTTGAGGTCGGCGAATGCGATCTCCGGTTCGATCATCCAAAACTCGGCGAGATGGCGACTCGTATTGGAGTTCTCGGCGCGGAACGTCGGCCCGAAGGTGTACACCTTGGCGAGCGAACACGCGAAGCTTTCGACATTGAGTTGTCCGGAGACCGTTAGGAAGGTTTCTGCGCCGAAAAAATCCTCGCCATAGTCTGTGTCGCGGTTGACCACGTCGAGGGTTGAGACCCGGAAAAGTTCACCGGCGCCTTCGCAGTCGCTCGCGGTGATGATGGGTGTGTTCACCCAGAGGTAGCCGTTGCGATGAAAATACCCGTGAACCGCTTGGGCGACGGTGTTGCGGATGCGTGCAATGGCGCCGAATGTGTTGGTGCGCGGCCGCAAGTGAGCCATGGTCCGTAAGTATTCGAAGGTATGGCGTTTCTTGGCGATCGGGTAAGTCTCCGGATCGTCGACCCAGCCGACCACTTCTACCGACTTGGCTTGAATTTCGCGGTCTTGCCCCTTGCCCGACGACTCGACGAGTTTGCCGCTGATCCTGACCGAGCAACCGGTGGCAATGGCCTCGATCTCGGTTGCGTAGTTCGGTAAATCGCCGTCGGCTACGGCTTGCAGCGTATCGAAGCAGGACCCGTCGTGAACGTGAATGAATGAGAAGCCGGCCTTCGCTGTCCTGCGCGAGCGCACCCAACCTTCAATCGTGACGTCGGTGTCGACGGGAATGTCGTGCCGCAAGATGGCCTTGATGGAGTCGGGGGTCATGGGGGTCCAAAGTGTCAACGGAATCTGGAATGATAATGGAATTGCTCGAGCCGTGGATAATTCGCCTCGGCTTGTGGTCATAATGCGGTATGCGAACCAGCTATCTCATTGTCGGCATCGGTGCGGCGGTTCTGTTGATATTGGCCGTTCGCTACTGGCCGGCCTCAGAAACACCCGATCTCGAAGCGGAACCCGTGGTCGTCACGCCGTTGCCTAAACCTGAACCAGAGCCGTTGGTAACCGCTCCCGTTGCCGCTCCTGTTGCGGTGGAGGAGCCTGAGCCCGAACCTGCCGTCGAGCTGCCGGTACTCGATGCGAGCGACCTCTTCGTCAAAGAGCAGATCGACGATCTCGGCCTACCCGCCATCTGGACCGACCGCGATGACTTGGTGCGGCGCATGGCCGTGGTCATCGACAATGCGTCTAGTGGTGAGTATCCACGACGACAACTCGGCTTCCTGGCGCCCTCGGGCAAGTTCCGGATAATCGAGGTTGGTGAACGTGTGTTCCTCGACCCGGCAAGCTACTCGCGCTACGACCGGCACCTCGACGTACTCGAGAGCGTTGATCCCAGCGTGCTGGTAGCGCTGCTGACGCTCATCGAGCCGCTGTTGGGCGAGGCACTGGGCGAGCTTGGCAACCGCAACACCGCTACGGGGCAGATCGAGCGAGGTATCGAACAGTTGCTCGCGATACCGCTACTCGAAGATGATGTGGAACTGCTGCAGCCGAAGGTGTTGTACCAATATGCCGACCCCGAACTCGAGGCAATGAGCAACCTGCAAAAACAGGTGTTGCGCATGGGCCCGGCGAACGTGCGGAGATTGCAAGCCTACTTGTTGCGGCTCAAAGCGTCTCTGGGCGCGTGAGTACGCCATCAAGTCGGCTCTTAGTCGGTGTGATCCGCTAGCCCTCGAATCTCGCTCAACTCCACGCCTGATTTGAACGGGCTATGTTGCTCGATCCAGTCGATGTCCTGTTGCACGTAGTTGCGTTCGTCCTTCAGAAAGTTCGCTACCGCCTCGCGAAATCCCGCATCGCGAATCCAGTGGGCGCTGTAGGTCGCCTGCGGTAGGTACCCGCGCGCGACCTTGTGCTGGCCTTGGGCGCCCGCTTCGACCTTGGCAAGCTTATTGGCGATCGCGAAGTCGATGGCTTGGTAGTAGCAGGTCTCGAAGTGCAGAAAGCGGTGATCTTCGATGCAGCCCCAGTTGCGGCCGAACAGCGTATCGCCGCCGATGAAGTTGAGTGCGCCGGCAACGTAACGGCCGGCCCGGCGACAGAGTATGAGCAGCGTGTTGTGAGGCATCGAGGCGCTGATGAGGCTGAAAAATTTGCGGGTGAGGTAGGGCGATCCCCACTTGCGCGCCCCGGTATCGACATAGAACTGATAGAACGCGTCCCAATGGGCCTCTGTCAGATCGTTGCCCGTCACCCATTCGATCGTCACGTCGTTGCTCAGCGCTTCGCGGCGTTCGCGTTTTAGGTTCTTACGTTTTTTCGACGACAAATCGGCGAGAAATTCATCGAAGCAGCCATAGCCGGCGTTGTGCCAGTGGTATTGCTGGTCCATACGTTTCAAGAAACCGAGCTCGCCGGCGAGCCGCCACTGCGACTCCGGCAGAAAAGTGAAATGCAGAGACGATACCTGCATCTGCTCCGCCACCTGCGCGCATGCCCCGAAGAGCATTTGCTCCACCTCCGCGTCGCCGGTTGCGGTCAACGCGCGGCGTCCGGTCGCTGGGGTGAAGGGAATGCTACTTTGCAACTTCGGATAGTAGTCTCCGCCGGCGCGTTGCCAAGCGTCCGCCCACGAATAGTCGAACACGTACTCGCCCTGTGAGTGGCCCTTGAGGTAAAGCGGGACCACGCCGCACGTCTGATCACCGTCCTGCAATGCCAGGTGGAACGGCTGCCACCCGGTGCGCTTGCCCACGCTACCGCTGGCTTCTAGGGCGTGCAGAAAGTCGAAAGACAAAAAGGGATTGAACGGCACGCCGTCGGGGTTTGCGCACCGGTTCCAGGTAACCGGGTCCAGCTCGTCGATGCTATGCAGAATGCGCGCGGTGCGCTCCATAAGAACTAAATACGCCGTTGTAATGACTTATTTAACCAGAGTTGCGCCATTGACGCCGGATTACCAGTGATTCCATCGAGCGGCGTTTGTTAGACTCGGTTGCTAGGAGGGGCCGGTGAGCCAAGAACTACCCGACAAGAAGGCACTGCTGAACGAATTGCGCATCGATCGCAACGTCGAACCGGCGGATAAAGGCCGGCCGCTCAAGTGGTTTCTGGCGATCGCCGTTGTCGCTGGCGTCGGGTTCGTTGCGTGGTTTTTTCAGTTTCCGACCGGCGCCAGCCCGGTCCCGGTGAATACGGCCATTGCACGAGCATCTTCATCGGCGGCGATAGGTTCGAGCGTGTTGGACGCAACGGGGTACGTGGTTGCTCGCCGGCAAGCCACCGTGAGCAGCAAAGTGACGGGCAAAGTCGTCGAGGTGTTCATCGAGGAGGGTGTCGTCGTCACGCAGGGTCAGCTGCTTGCGCGTCTAGACGACAGCATTCCGCGTGCACAAATGCGCCTCTCCGAGTCTCAGCTCGAAGCCGCTAGACGCAGCCTCGACGAGATGAACGTTTTGTTGCGGCAAGCCGAGCTGGATCTCCGGCGCACGCAAGGACTTGCCGAGCGCGATCTCGCCAGCCAGGCCGACCTCGATCGCGACGGACTTGCGGTCGAGGGTCTGAATGCCCGGCTCGATCGAGCGCGCCAAGACATTGTGGTCGCGTCGCGAGGTTTGGCGGTGCAGCGCCAGATTGTCGACGACATGCAGATTCGAGCACCCTTCGATGGTGTCGTCATTGCCAAAGCCGCGCAACCCGGTGAGATGATCTCACCGGTGTCGGCCGGTGGCGGGTTTACCCGAACCGGCATATGCACCATCGTCGATATGGACTCGCTGGAGGTGGAAGTCGACGTCAACGAGGCGTACATCAATCGAGTCACCTCGGGTCAACCTGTTCAGATAACGTTGAATGCCTATCCCGACGATCACTTTGCGGCAGAAGTCATTGCGATCATTCCGGCCGCCGATCGCAACAAGGCTACGGTCAGAGTGCGTGTTGGGTTTCTCGAGCGCGATGATCGGGTACTGCCCGATATGGGCGTGCGCGTCGCGTTCTTGGATGCGCAGACGAACGCCGGCCCCAGCGAGGTGCCGGAGGGCGTACTCGTGCCGACCCGAGCGATTGCGAAGGACGCGAGCGGCACGTTCGTATTTGTGGTCATGGATGAACGGGTACAACGCCGCGCGATAACCGTCGGCCGCAAGGATGGCAGCCGGAGTCGGGTACTGACCGGGTTGAGCAATGGTGAACGCATCGTCGCAAGCTTATCTGAGGACGTGTTGGCGACGTTGGTGGATGGTGACATGGTGGTGCTTACGAATTAGCTAGCGTCGTCCTGAATTAATGAGGAGAACCGATGGGATTGGTGACGTGCAGGGATGTTGAAAAAAGTTTCGTCAAAGGCAAGGAAA
>CBDTZM010000180.1:0-5021 GCA_965364915.1 uncultured Pseudomonadales bacterium
TACGCTCCAGCGACACTCATCGATTGCGGTAAGCGCGATACTTGCGAATCCGGCAGCACGACTTGCGGCATATCACGAAGACTTGCGCCGACAAGCACTGAATCCGATTCCCTGCCGCTGTAGGCAATGCTTTGCAAATGCGTCAGCACGCTATCGCGCGCATCTCCCGCAACGCTGGTCGTCGCGACTCCGATTTCGAGCGCATCGGCTGCATTTATCTGGCTACCGGTACAGCCGAGAAACGCCGCTACGCCTTCTGCAATGTTGCGCAGCATCCAGGTCCCGCCAGCGTCGGGAAATAGACCGATGGTGACTTCCGGAAACGCAATCCGCGAGCGCTCCGTCACGATCCGATGTTGCGAACCGGAGAAAATTCCCAGGCCGCCCCCCATTACGACGCCATGACCCAGCGTGACGACCGGTTTTGGGTAGGTATGAACGAGGTAGTCGAGTCGATATTCGCGTTCGAAAAAACGCAATGCGTAGTCGTCGACGATGCCGCCGGCCTCGTGATTGTTGGTCATAGCGCGATATAGCGCCTGGATGTCACCACCTGCGCAAAATGCCCGATCACCGGCACCGGTGAACAACACGCACGCCACGGATTCATCGTCGCGCCACCGTTTGAGCGCGGGCTCGAGAATGTCGATCATCTCGAGGCTCAGTGCGTTGAGTGTCGCCGCATCGTTGAGCACGGCCTCTGCAACAACGAAGTTTCCAGTCGCCGCGTGTTCCTTGAGTACGACGCACGCGTCATCGTCGTTCAGCAAACCCATCGGCTAGCCGTTCACCCAATCCGGATCGCGCTTCTCCAAGAAGGCAGTCACACCTTCTTTTTGGTCCTGCGTATCGAAGAGCGCCACGAACGCATCTCGCTCATGTGCGTAGGCATCGGCGATGTTGCCGCCTCGAGCCCGTTGTATCAGATCTTTGCAAGCCGCGACTGCCGGGGGACTTTGCTTGCCGACCATCTCCGCGAGTTCCAAAGCACGGCCCAATGATTGTCCGGCGTCCACGACTTCTTCGACCAAACCTATCTCTTTGGCGCGCGGCGCGGTAATTCTTTCACCGCACAGAATCATGCGTTTGGCCCAACCCTCGCCAACGACCCAAGCCAGGTTCTGGGTGCCGCCGCCACAGGGCAGCAATCCCACCGTCGGCTCCGGCAGGGCCATTTGGGCATGCGATTCCGCGATTCGAATGTCGCATGCCAAGGCGCACTCTAAGCCCCCGCCCATCGCGTAACCGTTGATTGCCGCAATCGTCACGCCGCGAAATTTGGCGAGCGCTTCGAACGCGCTACCAAAGTGATCCGCCATGTCCCTGGCAATCGTTTTGTCACCGTCAGCGAACAGTTTCAGATCGGCACCGGCCGAGAAAAACTTCTCGCCTTGTCCGGTCACCACGAGGGCGTATACGTTGTTGTCATCATTGCAGCGATCGACCAGAGCCCGCAGTGCGTCCAAGTTTTCCTCGTCCCAGGTGTTGGCTGGCGGATTATCGATCGTAATCAACGTCGTATGGTTACGTTGTTCAACGCCAAGCTTTGCACGAGTCTTACTGGTCATAGTCGCTTCCCTCAATACACTTCCGCCGCACCTTCAATCAGAAGGCGCCGGGCAATGATGACACGCATGATTTCATTGGTACCCTCGAGGATCTGATGGACACGTGTATCTCTAACATACCGTTCCAATGGATATTCCTTGATGTATCCATAGCCGCCATGTATCTGTAACGCGTCGTTGCAGACATCGAAACACATGTCGGTCGCAAATCGCTTTGCCATCGCGCAGAACATAGTCGCGTCCGAATCTTGGCTATCGAGCTTCCAGGCAGCAAGTCGCACCATTTGTCGCGACGCAATCAGGTTGGTTGCCATGTCCGCTAGCTTGAATTGCAGCCCTTGGAACGTGCCGAGAACCTGACCGAAGGCCTTTCGCTCTCCCATATACGCTCGAGCTTGTTCGAAGGCGGCCTGAGCGGTTCCCACGGAACAGGTCGCAATGTTTATGCGTCCGCCGTCGAGACCTCGCATGGCTATCTTGAAGCCATCGCCTTCCCTGCCCAGGCGACGTTGTTCCGGGACGAAAGCGGCATCGAAGTTGACCTGTCGCGTCGCTTGACTGTTCCATCCCATTTTCGCTTCTTTGCGACCGAAACTGATGCCTGGCGTTGTCGCGTCTACGGCAAACGCGCAGATGCCCTTGGCGCCAGGTTGCACGTCACCGCCGTCTTCAAGACGCGCCATCACCACCAAAACGTCGGTGTCTCCCGCACCGGAAATGAAAGCCTTGGTGCCCGTCAACTGATAGCCGCCAGCGGTCTTTTTCGCCACTGTTTTGAGCGCAGCAGCGTCACTGCCGGCCCCCGGTTCGGTCAGGCAATACGAGGCAAGCTTGGCGCCGCTGACAAGTTCGGGGCACAAATCGGCCTTCGCCGATTCGGACCCGAAGCTGGCAACCATCCACAACGCCATGTTGTGAATGGTAAGAAACGCCGTCGTGGAGGTGCAGCCGTGTGCCAACTCCTCAAAGACAAGACTGGCATCCAGCCGCGACAGGCCGAGACCGCCGACATCCTGCGGCGTATAGAGAGCGCAAAATCCGAGTTCACCCGCATGGCGCAACACGCCTTTGGGGAACTCCTCATTGGCATCCCACTGCGCCGCGTACGGCGCTAACTCGTTAGCGGCAAACTGACGCGCCGTGTCGCGGTAGGCTATTTGCTCGTCGTTGTAGGTAAAATCCATAAAAGCCCAGAACGCGCTGTCTCGCGCCTCAAATCCAGCAGTTTAACGTTGTTAAGACACGTCGAACCAGTCAATGGGTTCGACACCCTGATTTTCGAGGTACGCGTTCGCTTTGGAAAAGTGCCGACAGCCAAAAAAGCCGCGATGGGCAGACAACGGCGAGGGGTGCGGCGCGGTGAGAACACAATGGCGAGTGCGATCGACTATCGCGCCTTTTTTTTGCGCATAGCTCCCCCATAGCATAAACACCAGGCCGTGACGGGACTCGTTCAAAACCGTCACCACTTCGTCCGTAAACGTTTCCCACCCTTGACCTTGGTGAGATCCCGCCCGCCCGCGTTCGACCGTGAGTACGGCGTTCAACAGCAGCACCCCCTGCCGCGCCCAACTTTCCAGGCAACCTCGCTCTGCGTCGAGTTGTCGTCCATCGGAGCCGAGATCATCGTTCAATTCTTGGAAGATATTGATCAGCGACGGCGGCTGGGGTACGCCACCCTGGACGGAAAAACACAACCCATGGGCTTGGCGCGCGCCGTGGTATGGATCCTGACCGATGATGACGACCTTTGCTGTCGTCAACGGCGTCAGGTCGAGGGCACTGAAGATATTCTCGCCCTTAGGATAGATCACCTTGCGTGCAGACTTTTGCTTCTGCAAAAAGGACCGCAGATTTTGCATGTAAGGCTTGTCGAATTCTCCGCGTAATGCCGCCTTCCAGCTGGCTTCCAACCTGATGCGGTCCTCAGCCATCTCTCCCACCTTCTCTTCCACCTCCTCTTCCACTATCGGAGCGTGGACGCATCAACGGGAAGAGCAGCACATCGCGTATTGACGGCGCATCCGTCAACAACATGACCAGTCGGTCGATGCCTAGACCTTCGCCTGCCGCCGGAGGCAATCCGTACTCCAAAGCCGTGACGTAATCCTCATCGAAGTGCATGGCCTCGAGATCGCCCGCGCTCTTCTGCGCGGCCTGATGGCGAAAGCGTTCGGCTTGATCTTCCGGGTCGTTGAGTTCACTGAAGCCGTTGGCGATCTCGCGACCGCTGATAAACAACTCGAACCTATCGGTAACGTGCGGATCGTCGTCGTTGCGCCTCGATAACGGCGACACTTCGGCCGGATAATGCGTTATGAAGGTGGGCGCATTGAGTTGTTCTTCGACCCGCGCGTCGAACGCCTCCATTTGCAACCTGCCTAGACCCCAACCTTCCTCGACCGGCAGGTTCATGCCGCGAAGGAGGCTGCCGAGACGCTCAGCATCTTCCACCTCGGACTGACTCAGCCCCGCGTAACGTACGATAGACTCCGCCATCGTCATACGCTCCGCCGGCTGAGCGAAGTCGATCGGCTGTCCCTGATAGGTAATGCTCGTCGTGCCGAGCACCGCGGTGGTAACCTGTTCGAGCAACCGCTCGGTGAGCTCGATCAAATCCTCAAAATCATGATATGCCCAATAGAACTCCAGCATCGTGAACTCGGGGTTGTGTTTCGTCGACAAGCCCTCGTTGCGGAAATTGCGATTGATCTCGAAGACGCGTTCGAAACCTCCCACGGTCAGGCGTTTCAAAAACAGTTCCGGTGCGACCCGGAGGTAAAGATCCAGATCCAAAGAGTTGTGGTGTGTAACGAACGGTCGTGCCGTCGCGCCGCCGGGAATCGTGTGCATCATGGGAGTCTCGACTTCCAAAAAATCGTGACCCACGAAAAACTCACGGATCTGTTGAACAACCTTCGAGCGCACGGTAAAAGCGCGCCGCGACGATTCGTTCATAATCAGATCGAGATAGCGTTGCCGATACTTGATTTCCTTGTCAGCCAATCCATGAAACTTTTCCGGCAGTGGCCGTAGTGTCTTGTTGAGTAGCTCAATCTCACTCGCGTGTACGGTAAGCTCGCCTTTGTTCGTGCGCATCAACGTACCGCGTACCCCAACGACGTCGCCGATATCCCACAAGTCCTTGAACTGCCGGTACCCTGCGTCACCGAGGTCACCTTGCGTCAAATAGCATTGAATTTGACCGCTGACGTCCTGCAAGGTAATAAAACTAGCCTTGCCCATAACACGTCGCAACATAACCCGCCCGGCAACCGCCGTCGTGACCGGGTCGGCTGCTAGCGCGTCCTTGTCGGCATCGCGATACGCATCGTGCAAGGCTTGCGCCTCCGCATCCCGGCGAAATTGATTGCCATACGCCATGCCGGCGGCCCGCCAGCGTTCCAGCTTGTCGCGCCGGTTGGCGAGAATGTCGCGTTCTTGTGTCATTGC
>CBDTZM010000181.1:0-5003 GCA_965364915.1 uncultured Pseudomonadales bacterium
GGCCTTGGGCGGCATAGGCCAACAGAAACTCGTAGCCGACTTCCACGGCTTCGATATAGGTAAGAATGTCGCTCAAGATTCTTCGGAAGGCGCCCAACGAGCCGGGTCGTGGTTGGCAGAAAGCTCGTGTTCACTGATCCAGCCTTTGAACATCGAACGGGTGTAGAAGAATTTTTCAGGCCGTACCGCGAAGTACATATGCAGTGCGGTGAAGCCGATGAGCGCCAACGTCGATAGACCGTGCAGCAAGAACATCCAGCCTAGCGTCGACTCGGCCATCTCGTTGGACCGCTGCCACCACGGTGTATCGATTTGCAGCAACATCAAGATGCCGGTGGCGATCACGACGAGTACCAGTACCGACATGACGAGGTGCATGCCTTTCTGCGCGAGCGAGTACTTACCGGGTTTTTTCGCCTCATCGAACGGCTCCCGCAGATCGCTTGGAGCGATCCACATAGACAGCCAGTCTTGCCAGAACAGCGCGCGCAAGATGTGCACGGCGACGGCGAAAGTCAGGACGATGCCGGCAATCCAGTGAATCGTCAGCCAGGAAAAGTTGATACCGATGATGGGAAACACGCCAGTCACCAGCAGCACGAACACCGAAATCGCGGTAATCCAATGGAACCAACGGGCGAAGGGTGCATGACGCTCCATGCGCTTGCCGGCGTCGGAGGGTTTTGCCTTGGCCTTTAATACCATCATGATGATGACGTGAATGATGATGACCACGAACGCAGCAACGACCACCAACCAGAGGAGGTCCCACGATACGCCGGCGATGACCTCGCGCCCCCAGACGTCTTCTCTTACCTTTGCTATGTCCACGTAAGCCCCCTTAGGCCCTGAGCGCGCGTCTGACGAGGTTTTCCATCATCGGCATCTTGAATGCGTTTTGCGCGAGCGGCTCTGCGCCGAGGGAGGCAAGCGCTGCTACGGCATCGCCGGTCGCGTCGTTCTTAGGCATGCCGGACACGCGGTTTTCGACCGCCGTCAATCGATGCGGCACGCATGCCACGCCCCCGCAGACCATCCGCGCGCCGCGGATGACGCCGCCCTCGACTTTCATGGCCGTGGCGATACTCACCAGGGCGAAATCCCAAACGTTGCGGTCCGCCACCTTTTCGAAATAGAACTCGGCATTGGCCCAGGTATTGGGAATTCGAACCGATACTAGGATTTCTTCGGGATCCAACGTCGTCATGTTGACGATATCGGCAGATGGGCCTACGAAGAAGTCTTCGGCACGTATCTCGCGGCTACCGTTGGCGCTGGTGGCGATCATGGTTGCGTCGAGCGCCACCAAGGCGGGTGCAGTGTCCGAAGGTGAGATCGCGACACAGCGGCTGGCGCCGAAGACGGCGTGTTCGCGATTCATACTCTCCGGCGTGCCGGCATAGCAGGTGTTACCCCCCGCCCTATAGCAAGACAATCCACGCCGGTAGTACCAGCAGCGCGTGTCTTGGCAGAGGTTACCACCTAGGGTCCCCATGTTACGTATCTGCGGGCTCGCGACGCTAGCGGCAGCGCTAGCCAATACGCTAAATCGTTCAGTGACGATCGCATCGTTGACGATTTCGGTGATCGTGGTGAGCGCCCCGATCTCGATTCCGTCCGAGGTTTCGCGAATACCCTTCAAAGCATCGATGCCTTTCAGATCGATCATCGCCTCCGGCGTTTTGACTCGATCTTTTAGCCACCCGTAGGTGTCTTGACCACCGGCTAGCAACCAGCCCTTCTCGCCGAGGCGACTGGCAAGATCTGCCGCATCCTCGACGCTGACGGGTTGGAAGAGTTCGATATCTGGCATTACATCGTAGGCTGGCATGCTAAAACCTCCGATTAAACTGTGTTGATGTCGAGCGGCCCGAAGGCCTGCTTGACGCCGGCGACGTGGTTGACGATGACATCCGGCGTGACGGGTGTGCGATTGAACAGATGCCCACCCAGGGCATCCGATAACGCACACATCACCGCGGCCGTGGCGGAGCCCATGGCGGGCTCGCCGATACCCCGGGCACCGACAGGATTGTCCGGGTCGGCAATGTCGGTCGCCGCCCAGTCGGTATTGCTCGGCACGTCCAAGTAGGTCGGCGGCTTGCATTGGTGGAAGCCGACGTTGGCCGGTAGACCGTTTTGCGGGTCGTACACGTGGCGTTCGAGGGACGCCATGCCAAAACCCCAGACAGCGCCGCCGCGGAGTTGACCGGCAAGGCCTTGTGGATGCACGACCGTGCCGCATTCGCCGACCGCTAAGTAGTCGATAATCTCGTGCTTGCCGGTTTCGAGGTCCAGTTCGATCTCCACGAATCCGATGGCAAAGCCCGGTGCGGTGCCGCGTTTGGGCAAGGTATCTTTGGCGACGCCGACCAACCCGGTGCCCTGCACCCCGGCCAGCGCCAGTTTAGTGATCGCGTGAACATCTTCGGGCGCTTCCATGCCGGAGTACCTGCCGCCGAGTTCGATGGCTTTGGCCGCGGCTTCGCCGTACGTCATGTTGCGGCCGGCGTTGGCCGTCTGAAACACGCGCTGGCCGTCGATGTCGTAGTCGTCGGCGTTGCCGCCGAGGGTGGCTGCCGCGATCTCCTTCATCTTGTTCACCGCATCGGTGGCGGCCACCCAGTTAGCCCGGGTGTGGGTAAACATCGTGTTGCTGCCCGCTTGGTAGCTGCTCCACGGCAGGTGCAAGGCCGAGTTGCCGTGCACGACCTCGCATTGGTCCCATTCGCACTTCAACACTTCGGCTGCGGCCCGGGTAGTAGAGGCGTAACTGTAGGTTCCGAGGTTGCCGACGCCGCTGTGTAGGTGAATCTTGCCATCAGGCGTGATGCGCACGAGTCCGTCGAAACCGTTGGCGCCTGCAGAGTGGTAACCCTGGCCCACTCCGATACCGGTAACCTTATTGCCGTTGCGCTGGCCGCTGCGCTTGGCCTTCTCTGCCCAGTTCCAGCGCTCGGCGCCCAGCGTCAACGCCTCCTCCATATAGGCGCTGGTCACCGGACCTTGATTGGCATCAATCGTGGCGCTCGAATCTGGTGCGTTGATGCGCCGAATCTCCAAGCGGTCGATGCCGAGTTGCCGTGCCGCTTTGTCCATCATCGGCTCGAACACCGCGGCAATCTGGTTCTGGCCCGGGCCACGCTGAGGGCCCCTGGGCGTGGTGTTGGTGATGACGGGTACCGAACGCAGCCTGACCGCATCGGGTTGGTAGAGAATGCTCACCGCGCCGCCAGCAGAGGAGGCATCGCCGCCGGCCCGTTTCGGTCCGAGGTCCTGCACGATGTAGAGGTCTACAGCCGAGACTTTGCCGTCCGTCGTGAAGCCGGCCTTGATCCAGCCTTGAAAGCCGACCCGCGCGGAGCCGATGTAGTATTCCTCTTCCCGAGTAATCCTCAGCATCACCGGCCTGCCGATCTTCTTGGCGAAGTGGGCGGGCAAGCCCATGGTGGGATACGGCGCGATCTTGGATCCGAACCCGCCGCCGCAGTACTCGCCCACGTAGACCAAGTCCTTGGGCTCGACACCGACCAGCGGCGCCAGGAACGGCATGATGAAGGCTTGGCTTTGGGTCGAGCCGTAGACGAAGCACTTGCCGTTCTCCCAGTAGCTCATCACCGACCGGGGTTCCATCGACATATGCGCGTAGCCGGTGGTGACGAAGCTTTCTTCGAGAATCACCGAGGCATTGTCGAATCCGGCTTCCAGATCGCCGTACTGCCATTCGATTGGGGCTTTTGCGGTGGGTTGTTGACCATCCAGGAACCGTTCGACTTCGCCTTCGTCCCAGTGCAGTTCGCCCATTTCGCGGGTAAAGATGTTGCCTTCCTCGCGCGCGTTGGGACCGTTGGGTTTGAGGCTGTCCGTCGGCTGTATGGCGAAGGGTAGCGGTTCGAGCTCGATCTTGACCAAGCCGAGCGCGTCTTCGGCGGTCTTCTCATCCACCGCGGCAATCGCAAGGATAGGATCGCCGACATAGACGGGTTCGTTGGTGAGAATGGAGCCGTTGGGTGCGGGTAGCTGAGGTACGTCGTCGGGTGTCAGGACCCCGACGACGCCTTCCATCGCCAGTGCAGCGGAAACGTCCAGGCTCTTGACCCGCGCATGCGGCATGGGGCTCGTCAACATGCGCGCGTACACCATGCCTTCTGCGGTGAAATCTTCTGCGTATTTGGCCTTGCCCGTTACCTTGCCGTAGATGTCGGGCGGCGTGAAATCTTTACCGATGTGTTTCATGTGCGTTGCCCCGATGCGCGCATTACCGCGTTGAGATAGTGGTCATAGGACCCGCAACGGCACAGGTTGCCCGACAGTCCGAGACGGGCCTCGTCGCGGGTGGGCCGGGGATTGGCCTTGAGCAAACCGACCGCGGCCATAAGCTGGCCGGGCGTACAGAAGCCGCATTGCGGTGCGAGCTCGTCGATGAACGCTTGCTGGACCACATGCAGGGTACCGTCGGCGGCCTGTAGGCCTTCGACGGTTTGCACTTGGCGGCCTCTGACGTTGTGGGTCAGCATTGAACACGAGTAGTGGGTGACATCGTCGATCAAGACCGTACAGGCCCCGCACTCGCCGCGGTTGCAGCCGAGTTTGGTGCCGGTCAAGCCGAGCTTGTAGCGCAACGTGTAGGCGAGGGTCTCCTGGGGTAGTACGTCGACCCGCCGGGTACGACCGTTGATGTTGAGCGATAGCAAGCGTTCGACGGCGCCCTTGGGCCGTTCTGCGACCGCGGAATACCAATTGCCGCTGGCAGTCGCCGCAACCCCAGACGCGATAACACTTTTTATGAAGCGACGCCGGTTGAGCCTAGCGTTCATTTCTCCCCCCAAAAATGGCCGAGCACTCGGCGGATAATATTGCATCCTCGGCGCGGCGTATACTCTCCGGGGCCAAGCGAGGGAGCATGCGTCCAGTGAATTTGCGGGTTCAAGTCACGCTCAGAGTTCTGGTTTTGCTCTGTGGGCTGGCTAGCGCCTCGCTAGCGGCCGTTTATCTGGTCGACC
>CBDTZM010000182.1:0-4997 GCA_965364915.1 uncultured Pseudomonadales bacterium
TCAAGGCCTGCCGCATCGTCGTCTGTTTAAAAGTGAATAGACCCGCCATGGACAGTTCGACCGGTGCGTAGTCGGCGTCCAGTTGAATCGTCGTGGCTTGCAGTGGTGCCGGACTCTCGACGAGGTAGCCGGTAAGGTTCTTTTCGATGACGTGGAAACTCTTGTTCACGAGCTGGCCCCGGTTGAAATCCGGCGTTTTCACGGAGAACCGGTCGCCGGGATTACGTGCCTGAGCGGCAAGCCATCCCTCGAAAGCCAGGTAGTCCTTCAGTGCATAGTTCCAGTCCAACGGCAGCTGGCTACTTTCGGTGCCATGAATAAAGGTCGCCGTCAATCCAGTGGGGCCGGATTCGATCACCACGCCTTCCGGCGCAGACCCGCGCCGCTGGTTCCAGTGTTCGGCGCCGACGAGGTGGTACGGGGGGGCCGGATGAAATTCCAAGTGGTCACTGACGCTGACCGGTTGGCCGTCGGTGAGGGCGAAGTGGGTGAGGCTATCGAACTGCCAGCTGCCGAGTTGGTCCTGAAACGTATTGGTATGGAGGTACCCGACCTGTTGGTCTTCCAGTCGCAACTCGTACCAACGTTCACCCTCACGGCGTTCGGCGTTTTTGAGTTCGATCGGGTTGGAACTGCTTTGCCAGAGCGCAAATACGCCGACTAGCACTAGCATCAATAATCCGCTCGACAGTCGTAACAGCACTCGGCTTCCTGGAGCGTAGGACGTTCGCATTGTAGCGGTTAATCGTTAGGCTTCGCGATGATCTTCTAGGCGCAGCCCGACTGGGCCGCTCTGCGAGGCTGACAATCAATCAGAGTCTCCCTAGAATACGCGCCGCGGCGCAAATCGGTCCGCCTGCACAATTGGTCTGGAATTGCATCGATGACACAGAGAGCCAGCGACTTCATCCGCCAACGAATCAAGCAAGATCTCGACTCGGGTCTCGTGGAGGGCGCCATCGTCACCCGCTTTCCGCCTGAACCGAATGGTTACCTGCACATCGGGCACGCCAAGAGTATCTGTCTCAACTTCGGTGTTGCGGAGGAGTTTGGGGGTTATACGTACTTGCGTTTCGATGACACCAACCCGTTGCAGGAAAGCGACGAATACGTCGAAGCGATCAAGCGCGACGTTGCCTGGTTGGGATTCGAATGGTCGGATCACCTCACCAACGCGTCGGACTACTTCGACGAGCTCCATGCTAGAGCCGTAGAACTGATCAAGGGAGGCAAGGCTTACGTCTGTAGTTTGTCTAGCGAGGAGATTCGGCAATCCCGCGGCACGCTCACGGAGGCTGGTCGGGAATGCCGTTTTCGCAACCGCACCATAGACGAAAATCTGGATCTCTTCGAACGCATGCGCGCGGGGGAGTTTGCCGACGGTGAGCACGTATTGCGCGCCAAGATCGACATGGCCTCGCCTAACATCAACATGCGCGACCCGGTGTTGTACCGAATACGTCATGCGGCGCACCAGCGCACCGGAGACAAATGGGTCATCTACCCGTTGTACGATTTCACCCACTGTATCTGTGACGCGCTGGAAGGTATTACCCATTCGCTGTGCACACTCGAGTTCGAAGATCATCGGCCCCTCTACGATTGGGTGCTCGACAACATCAACATGAATTTCCATCCCCCGCAGATCGAGTTCTCACGGTTGGGCTTGGAATACACGGTGATGAGCAAACGCTTGCTCAGCCAGCTCGTCACGGAAGGGTTGGTAGACGGGTGGGACGACCCGCGCATGCCGACGCTCGCCGGTTTGCGCCGGCGGGGCGTCACTCCCGGGGCGATTCGCGAGTTTTGCCGGCGCGTGGGTGTCACCAAGCAAGACAATCGAGTGGAGATGAATCTGCTCGAGTTTTGTATACGCAAGGACCTGGAGAGCACGGCTCGGCGGGGCATGGGCGTACTGAACCCGCTGAAGGTGCGGATATCCAACTACGAAGAAGATGGCGAGGTGCTCGAAGGCCCGTGGCACGTACAGAACCCCAACCTGGGCCGACGGGAGTTTCCGTTTGCTGGCGAGTTGTACATTGAGCGCGAGGACTTTGCCGAACAACCACCCAAGAAGTGGAAGCGTCTATCTCCGGGTGCCATGGTGAGGTTGCGTTTTGCCTACATCATCCGGTGCGACGAAGTCGTGCGCGACGCGCATGGTGAGATTGCAGAGTTGGTGTGCAGCTACGTGCCAGAGTCGAAGAGTGGTAGCGACACCAGCGGTTTGAAGCCAAACGGCGTGGTTCATTGGGTGGCCGCCGCTACTGCAGTGCCGGTCGAGATTCGTTTGTACTCGCGCCTGTTCAAAGTGCCCAATCCCAGCGCAGCAACACTGCTCGACGATCTCGATCAGGAGTCGTTGACGATTTGCCAGGGCTTCGTGGAACCTGCCATCGACCAGAGTGACGATGAGCATTTTCAATTCGAGCGTCAGGGTTATTTCTATCGTGACCCGGTGCGCGCGAAAACGTACAACCGGACAGTATCTTTGCGGGATTCTTGGAAACCGGGATAGCCGGCGCATGGGTGAGCAACGAGCGGTCAGCCAACGGCAGGTCATAGTGACCCAGGTGAGCGTCGAGTCGTGCTGTCGCACCACGAAGACGTAGTACGCGCCGCGCGTAGAATCGCATCTCACGTGCACCGCACGCCGGTCGCGACGAGCGAACGCCTGAATGAGTTAGCCGGCGCCGAACTGTTCTTCAAGTGCGAAAACCTGCAAAAAACCGGCGCGTTCAAGATACGCGGCGCGACCAACGCGGTGCTCCGGCTGACCGCAGCCGAGCGTCGTTTGGGCGTGGCCACCCATTCGTCCGGCAATCACGGCGCCGCACTCGCGAACGCGGCGCGTCAGGTGGGTGCGTCGGCGTGGATCGTCGTGCCCGAGACGGCGACGACGATCAAACGCGCCAACATACAACGATACGGCGGCCGGATCGTGGAGTGCGGGCCAACGCTCGTTGATCGAGAGGCGAAGCTCGAGGAAGTGTTGGCCGACACCGGTGCGACCTGCATTCCGCCCTACGATCACGATGATGTGATTGCAGGACAGGGCACGCTCGGTTTGGAACTGGTGGATCAAGCCGAACAACTGGACAGCATTTGGCTGCCGGTGGGAGGCGGTGGCATGGCGGCGGGCGTTGTGGCTGCCGTTGGTGCAACCGGTGTTCAAGTGTGCGGCGCAGAGCCGGCGCTCGCAGACGACGCGGCCGAGTCGCTGGCGCGAGGCGAACTGTTGGGTCCTCGGCCTCCGAAGACGATGGCGGATGGGTTGCGTACCGGCCTGGGTAGACGCAATTTCGAACGACTGTTGGCTTACGGTCTGCCGATTACCTTGGTGGACGAAGAAGCGATAGATTCGGCTATGCGCCTGTTGTGGGCATGTCTCAAACTGGTCGTAGAACCTTCCGGCGCGGTGGCGTTTGCCGCGGTGCTACGGGCGCACCCGCAGGGGCGCATCGGCATCGTGTTGAGCGGGGGCAACGTCGAGTTAGATGTGTTATCGCTCGATGCTTGACTTTACTCTGGCCCCACCGGCAAGCGCGTAAGGTTCAAGCGCTCCTCAACCATTGCAGGCAACCGGTCGCCTCGAGTGCGGCGTCGACTGCGGCAGTATCGGTCAGCTCAGCGTACTTGGACTGCAACGCCGCGAGCGAGCGTGCATGGTATTTTTGCGGCTTTTGCGTCCAAGATCGATGTCTGAGCTCTACGGTAAAACTTTCCGACTGTTGTTCGATGGCCTTGGCGTTGGCGGCACTCCAAGGCAGGAACAACTCCGCGACCTGATCGGTCAACAGGGGCGTAAGCGTCGGTGCCAAGGCGTCCCAGGACTCGAACTCGCCTTCGCCTTTAGGATCGAGCATACGCTGCACCCATTTCAGGGTATGGGGTGCTTGCGATTCGACGATCCTTCGGGGTGTCGGATCGCGGTGCGCGTTGTAGATTTGCCCCCACAGCGCGAAATCCGCGAACGCCGGACGCGCGCCGAATAGATAAGCTCGCTCGGCGAGGTGGAGTTCCAGCCAGGACAGGGTGTCCTTGAAGGATTCCTCGATCTGTTGTGCCGTCTGCGGCGAGGAACCGACGAACCAGACACGGTCGACCATGCGTTCGCGGATCGTCTCGGCGGCCTCGTTCAGTTGCTGCTCGCTGGCGTTTGGCATCGTGATGGCAGCGAGACGTTTGCTGCAGGCACGTTGATCGATTTCTCGGGCCCAACGATAGTGGAACATCCACTTGTTGCCCCATTCGTCGCCGAATTCTTCGAGTAGGCAGGAAACGAATGCGCTGACCGGCTCAATGGGGTGGATGCTGGGTTCGGGATGAGCCGCTTCGACGGTTTCGATGATCGGCGTCGAGTCTTGTAGTCCCTGGTCGTCCGGTGTCACCACCAGAGGTACCAGCGGCAGCTTGGCATGTTGGCGATAGAGGTCGCCGGCTTCTGCGCGACTGAGCCACTGATGCGGAATGTCCTTGTAGCGGAAGTAAGAACGAACCTTGACCGAGTACGGTGACTCCTCGGCGCCAATGATGCGGTAGTCCTGCGGCATGTTCTGCTGTCTGTTTGGCGTTACTATTTGTCGGGTGATCAATAGGGGCGATCTTGGATATATATCATATCTGGTGTGATCTGAAACCGGTAGAAAAGGACTTGGAATTTGTCGCCGCCGTACGCGGTTATCTCGACCGTTTGCAAGGCGCACAGCAGTTGGTGTCATATAGAATCACTCGCCGCAAGCTTGGCTTGGCCCCAGATGGACTGAAGGACTTCCATCTCATGTTGGAGTTCGACGATCTTTCCCAACTGGACACAGCGTTTGGTAATGTGGCGAGCCGGCGCGATCCCATCGAGGGATTGCACGCGGCGGTATTCGATAAAGTCGCGGGTGCAAGCTTCGCGCTGTATCGGGATTTTCCTGACGAGGTCCGAACGAATACGAGGAGCGAATCATGATTGAGCTGAAGGTAAACGGTCAGGCGCGTAGCGTCGATGT
>CBDTZM010000183.1:0-4977 GCA_965364915.1 uncultured Pseudomonadales bacterium
GGGAATTCGATCATCTCCCCGTACTGGGCATCCGCGAGCCCGTGAATACGCACGATGCCGTCAGACACGCCGACGATCGTTCCCTCGTTCTGCGCCTCGGCTTGAACATCCAAGCTATCGATGCGCTGGCGGATGATGTCGCTGATTTCAGACGGGTTCAGTTGCTGCATTTTTCTTTCTTCCTTAAGTTTCTCGCCGCTAGCGCCGCGTAAGCGACTCGGCCAACTTGTCGAGTCGACCGCGCACAGTGCCATCGATGACCATATCCCCGGCGCGAATGATCGCGCCGCCGAGCAGTTGTTGGTCGACGCGGCTCGTCAAAGTCACCTGTTTTTCGAACTTGGCTTCAAGCGCGTTCTGCAACCCCTCGCTCTGGGCGTCCGAAAGCGGAAAAGCCGACAATATCTCGACGTCCAAGGTCTGTTCCTCGAGCGCTTTTAGCTCTTCGAACTGTTGGTGTATCTCGGGGATGAGCTGCAACCGGCCATTTCTTGCCAGCACCTGTAAGAATTTCCTACCCCGATCATCGATCTCGTCGCCACAAACATCCGCAAGCCGAAAGGCCTTTTGCTCCGCTGCCACATCCGGCGATGCCAACAGTGTTTGCAGCTGGCTGTCTTCGGTCGCGGCGGCCAAAATCCCCAACAGCCTCGCAAAACGGTCCAGCAGCCGCTCTGCCTTCGCGAGTTCGAACACCGCGTTGGCATAGGGCCGAGCAATGGTTGCCAGTTCCGCCACTAGAGTTCGCTCGCCAGGCGCTCGAGCAGCTGGCTGTGCTGGGAGGCATCGATGCTGGATTCCAGCACCTTCTCCGCACCGCTGATCGCCAGTGCCGCCACTTGCATGCGTAACGCTTCCCGTGCCCGGTTGATCTCTTGATCGATCTCGGCCTTCGCGGCGTCGACCAGGCGTTCGCCTTCTTCACGAGCATCGCCCTTCGCGTCTTCGATCATCTGGTTGGCACGATGTCGTGCCTGATCGATGATCTGTGCGGCTTCCTGCTTGGCCTTCGCTAGCTCGTCTTCGGCGCCGCTCGCGGCGTCAGCTAGCTTCTTTTCGGCTGCTTCCGCGGACGCTAGTCCTTGGGCAATGGCTTCTTGGCGCTCCGTCATCGCGGCCTGCAAAAACGGCCAGATGTACTTCAGGCAAAACCACACGAAACCGAAAAAGACCAGGCTTTGGCCGATGAGGGTCCAGTTTAGAATCATCGTCGCGTCTCTCTAGTTGGTTGCTCGAAGGCGGTTAACTGACGGCAAATATGGTGTACAGACCAATACCGACGGCAATCATCGGGACCGCGTCGACCAAGCCGAGCACGATAAAAAGCTGCGTACGCAGCATCGGCAACAGTTCCGGCTGGCGCGCAACACCTTCCAAGAACTTACCACCTAGCACGCCCACGCCGATGGCGGCCCCGACGGCGCCAAGGCCCATCATCAACCCGCCTGCTACATACAAAAAAACCGCGTTTTCCATTGTTACTCCCTAGTTGTCAACTTGTTTAACGACGCAGTGTCACCACCACACCACTCGATCGTGGCGATCAGTGCTCCTCCGTATCGTGTGCTTGCGCCATGTACACGATTGTCAGCACCGCAAATACGAACGCCTGGAGGGTGATGATGATCAAGTGAAACACCGCCCATACGAATTGGAAAACCCCGCCGGCCAAGGCGAAGCCAATGCCGGCCGAAAACATGATCGCGATGAGTACGAAGATCATCTCACCGGCGTAAAGATTGCCAAACAAGCGCAGCCCCAGCGAGAGGGGCTTAGCGATGAGGGTAACGGATTCCAGAAAGAAGTTGATGACGATGGCGAAGGGTGCGAAAACGCCTTTGGGCGGAAACGGGTGGAAGGACAGCTCCTTCAAAAAGCCCAGCAGTCCTTTTTGCTTCACGCTGTAGTACAGAATCAAAGCGAATACCGAAAACGCCATGGACATGGTGATGTTCGGGTCGGTACTCGGCACGATCTTCATGTGCGAGACGCCTAGCCACGCGGCCAACATAGGAATCCAGTCGACGGGTAACAAGTCCATCAGGTTCATGAGAAATACCCAGACGAATATCGTCATGGCCATGGGCGCGATGAGGTCGTTCTTGTGGCTGAAAATGCTCTGCGTGAGGTCGTCGATGAAATCCACGATCATCTCGACGCCATTTTGCAACCCGCCCGGGACACCCGCGGTCGCATTTTTCGCTGCGCGTCGAAACAGCAGCAGAAAGATGACGCCAAGGCCAACGGACCAGGCCATGGAGTCGACATTGATCGACATGAAGCCCATGGCTTGTGCTTCCTCGGCGGAATGCGCAAAACCCCAGGCACCGTCCGGGTGCTGACCATAGGTGAGATTGGTCAGGTGGTGCTTGATGTATTCTGCGCTTGTCTGGGTTTCCCCTGATGCCATATTGCAATCCTAACTAGATACTCCGTACTACCAATTACGCGCTCGATTACCCGATCGAGACCTGTCACGCGGCCCTTTTTTTCAGGAGAGGCCCAATCACGTACGCCAGCTGCAAGGCGATGAGCGCGACAAAAAACCCCAACGGCGCTGGCCTTGCCACGGCAAATGCCAAGGCCATCAAGGCCACCGTCACGACAGACTTCAAAACCCCCAGTCCGACGAACTGTGCGGCCCTTACGTTGCGCGTGGACAACCACGCGAAGGTCGCCGTCGGCAAGATACACACGACGCCGGCGAGTAGAGCGGCCGCAGCTTCTTCTACCGTCACGAGCCACATCGCAAGCGTTGTTACGACGGCCGTGACAAGCTGCACGACCACGATTCGATAAGCCAGACTATTAGCCTTCCGTCAATTCGATCAGGCGGGCCCCGCGAAGGCGGCGCGTATTATAGAGACGCTCCGTTGTGCGTTCAATGCCACTCGCACCGAGAGTCAACCAATATGCTTCAGAATACCGTCGAGTTCATCGAGATTGGTATAGCTGATGACGACCTTACCCTTGCCGGCCGCGTTATGGTCGATCGACACCGGCGCGCCAACCCTTTCGGTGACGTCGCGTTCCAGCGCGGCTAGATCGGCATCTTTGGTCTTCGGCTGTTTCCGACGTTGCGATTGCCCCTGTAACAGAGTCCGCACCAAGGTTTCGGTCTGACGCACCGACAACTGCTTGGTGACCACCACGTCTGCCGCCCGGGTTTGGGCGGTGGGGTCCAGCGGCAACAGGGCCCGTGCATGGCCCATCTCGAGCGCGCCGTCGGCCAACTGCGCGCGCACCTTGGGCTGCAAATTCAACAACCGCAGCAAATTGGTGACCGCCACCCGGGACTTGCCCACCGCGTCCGCGACCTGCTGCTGAGTTAATCCAAATTCTTCTTTGAGGCGTTGCATCGCGCCAGCCTCCTCCAGGGGATTGAGGTCTTCGCGCTGCACGTTTTCGATGAGCGCCAGTGCCGAGGCCTGCTCGTCCGTGACTTCTCTGATGACCGCGGGAATGGCCTCGAGTCCGGCAATCTGCGCCGCGCGCCAACGGCGCTCCCCCGCGATGAGTTCATAACCCCCCTGAGGGCGCGGACGCACGAGGATAGGTTGAATCACCCCTTGCTGCTTGATCGACTGCGCCATCTCGTGCAGGCGCTCTTCATCGAAGTTCTGGCGCGGTTGGTAGCGCCCGCGCACAACCTCTCGCGTCGCCACCGTCGATTGGCCGCCCGGCATCGGGTCGAACGCGACATCGCTGCTGAGCAGCGCATCTAAGCCTCGTCCGAGTCGTTTCTTACTCAATGCCCAACGCTTCCTCTAACCTGCTCGCGCAACGTGCTTTCGGTGCAACTCTCCCGCCAACGCCATATAGGCGACGGCCCCGCGGGATTGCCTGTCGTAGAGAATCGCCGGTAATCCGTGACTGGGTGCTTCGGCCAAGCGGACGTTGCGCGGGATCACCGTGCGGAACACTTGTTCCCCGAAATATTCCATGAGCTGCCTGGACACGTCGCGTGTCAGGCTGTTGCGCGGATCATACATGGTTCGTAACAAGCCCTCTATGGCGAGCCGTGGATTGCCGCGTTGACGCACGCCGTCGATGGTTTCTAACAAGGCGCTCAGCCCTTCCAAGGCGTAATACTCACATTGCATGGGAATCAAGACCCCGTCCGCAGCAATCAACGCATTCAGGGTCAGTATGTTGAGCGACGGGGGGCAGTCGATGAGAACGTAGTCGTAGGCGTCCTTTTCCGATGCCAAGCGCGCCCGCAATTTGCTCTCGCGCTGACCTTGTCCCAACAGTTCGATCTCGCCGGCGGTCAGATCGCTGTTCGCGGGCACGAGCATGAACGAACCTGGAGAGCGCTGAACGATGGTATCCAGGCTCACCCCGTCGATGAGCCAATCGTAAACGCTGGTCTCGAGCGAGTGTTTCTCGACGCCGGCGCCCATGGTCGCATTGCCTTGCGGGTCGAGGTCAACGAGCAAGACCTTCGAACCCGATAGCGCGAGAGAGGCAGCCAGGTTGACGCTCGTCGTCGTCTTGCCCACGCCGCCTTTTTGATTGGCTACCGCAATGACTCGGGTCAACTTGCCTCACACCTCACGACTAACACCCCATGCAACGCCCCGGACTCAGGATTCTGCGACCAAGTGCGCTGGACAATGCTGCCACCCGGAAAATCTCCGATGCTGTCCGCAGGCGGCCCGGCATCCGGGTGTTGGACGCGATCCAACACAACCATATAACCTCCGGCGTCCAAGTTTTTTTGCACCAGTGGCCATAAACGTTCCGGTGCCATCACCGCCCTAGCAACGACCACGTCGAATTTTCCCGTGACATCGGCCACATCATCACAAACCACATCGGCGTTCGGCAAGCCGAGTTGCAGGATCGCTTGCTGCAGGAATCGCGACTTTTTGGCGCTGCGTTCGATCAGGGTCACGTGAGCACCGGGCAACACGACAGCGAGCGGAATGCCCGGCAAGCCGGCCCCCGATCCCACATCGGCAATTCGTACGGGGT
>CBDTZM010000184.1:0-4967 GCA_965364915.1 uncultured Pseudomonadales bacterium
CGGCCTATCCCGTTGGTTATTCCTTGGACGGCAGCAACGGCATACCCGTATGCCAATCGCCCGAGCAAACCGGTTGCCAAGCCACCTGGAACAGCTTGGCGCTGGACGCGCAAAGTTTCGGGGACGCATCCAACAACATCTGCGTCAATCCGATCAACTGGTCAGCCGACGGGACGCGAGCCGACTTTGCGGAAAACAAAGGCGCGGTCACGTATGGCTTTCTAGAAGCTAGCGGCGAGGTTGCCGTCGAGACCGGAGTGGCCGACGCACAATGCATCGACGGCGTTTTGCGCGTGGCAGAGGTGCGTTCCGATCACTACCCGTCAATCATGTTCGGCGAAGGCAACTATCACGTATACGACTACAGCTTGTTCCACATGAATATTCGCGAGAACGCTGTGTTGCGAACCGAATCGTATTTGAATGCTAAATAGCTAGCCGTGCCGGAGGTATCGCTCCGAGAGATTACCGATCTCTTGAAAGAATTGTTCGCGCACCTCCTCAATGATTTCGGCAACCGGGCGTACCGCATCGATGCGCCCGCATACCTGACCGGTGAGTGCAATGCTCGCTTCCATGTCGCCACCGAAGTAAAGATCGAGAGCGGTGCCGAATTCCGACATGGCATTGGTTTCGAGATCGTTCTCGAGCCGCGAGGTCTTTTCCGTTCGCAAAGCCCGCAACGCGGGTGAGTGTTGGCGGTTCAGGAATACGGTATCGGTTTCCTTGGCATTGATGATCGCGCTCTTCCAGTTTTCATGAACCGGGGATTCGGCAGACGACACCATTCGCGTGCCCATCTGGATGCCCTCGGCACCTAGCGCAAAAGCCGCCGCCATCGATTTGCCATCGACGAACCCGCCGGCTGCCACGATCGGCACATCGACCTGAGAGCGAACGAGCGGCAACAGCACCATCGAGGACACTTCGCGAGGATTTTTGAAACCACCGCCTTCGCCACCTTCCACGACAAGTCCATCCACGCCGCAGTCGACCGCTTTCTTCGCGGCGGCCAGACTCGGCACGACGTGATACACGGTCAGTCCCGCGCTCTTCAACTCTTCTGTGTAGCGTTCCGGATTTCCGGCAGAAGTGGTCACGAACTTTACCCCTTGGTCGATCACGAAGCGCACGATGTCGGGGTCGCGCACGAACGCCTGGGCGATGTTGACGCCGAACGGCTTGTCCGTGAGCTCTCGCATCTTGACGATCTCATCGCGAATCGCGTGCAACTCGCCCGACGAGGTTTCGATGACGCCGAGGGCACCACAATTGGAAACGGCGGAAGCCAGTTGCGACCGGGCGATCCAACCCATTGGCGCTTGCATGATGGGAATCTCTACGCCAAACGCGCGAGTGATGCGGTTGTCGAACTGGTACATGACTTCTCTTTCCTAACGACTTCAATCGGTTAAAGGGGGACGGGCAGTTCTAGGTAATCGTCGTATATCCGGCGTTGGTGCGTACCCAGCTCGTCCGAGATGGCCGCCAGAATCTCATCGTCACGGCAGGTATAGGCTTGACGAATCATCGACCTCGCGTGCATCTCACTGTCGGGTAACGGCGTGAACAGGTTGGCGAACGTCGCCCAGTAGATGTCCGCAGCGCTCAACTTTTCGCCGACAAAATAGTCGCGCCCAGCGATCCGGTCCGAAAGCATTCCGAGAATGCTACGCACTCGCGGTTTGGCTTCCTGCACATGAACGGGGTTGAAACCGTATTTCTGAGCCAGCATGTTGGCGACCGGCGAGGGAAATTTCGGTGCGTCGTCGCCGTGCGATATCGACCCTTGGATCATGAGCAGCCGATAGGCCCACCCGAGACCCATCTCTCCACAGATCTCGTGTGCCAACCCAAACATGTCTGACCGCTGAACCGGATCCGCGGGCACCAACGACGGATCGGGAGCCAAACGCTCCGACATGATCAATATCTCGGCCCAGCCGGTTCTAGGCGTTTCCTGCTCGTAAGCGACCACAGGAATCGATGAGTTACCCATCCAATCGAGAATGGCGTTCTCCGGATCACCTTCGCCTTGCGCCCCGTACTGACAGTCGAGCAGCTTGATCCGAAATATGCCCTTGGCCGCTTCCGTCCAAGGACTCGGTACGCCGCGCAACGTCGCCATGCGCAATCCCGGCATCTCCCGGATCTGTGTGATGGATGCAAACCGTGACATTGGGCGCTCCAGAAAAGAGGAGCGCAGCCTACCTTACCTGCCGCGAGAGGTGTAGGGGCATCTCCCCCCGGCTGTGCCCTAGGGATAGCCGCCATCGTCCTTTGTCCGCTTGCGCCTTTCTGACACAATGAATTGAATACCAGTGGGAGCAATTCATGGCGCTCGTCGAATTCGAACAGCACGGACATGTCGCAATCGTCCGGTTCAACCGTCCCGAGGCGCGTAACGCGATCAATCCGGAAGTCGCCGTGCGGTTAGCCGATGCATGGCAGGAGGTGAAGGACAACGACGAGGTGCGGGTTGCGGTGCTGACTGGGACCGGCAGCGCTTTCTGCGCCGGTGCCGATCTCGGACAGCTCATTCCCATGATGTCGGGGACCCGCAAACCCGAAAACGAGTGGGATGAACGGGTCGCGGCGGATCGCGGTATCACCGGGCGGGCGTTGCTGCGGGATTTCGACACCGAGAAGCCCGTGATCGCTGCCATTAACGGTCACGCGATCGCCGGCGGCATGGAGATCGTGCAAGGTACCGACATACGAGTGTCCGTTCCCGAGGCCAAATTCGGCGTGCAGGAAGTGAAGTGGGCGATCTTCCCAGGCGGCGGATCAACGGTACGTCTGCCAGTGCAACTACCCTACGCCAAAGCCATGGAGCTTCTGTTGACCGGCGACCTCATCACTGCCCAGCAGGCGCTGGCGCTCGGATTTCTCAACTATGTCACGGAAGATCCGATGGCCAAAGCCATGGAGATTGCGGAGAAGATAGCGGCCAACGGACCGATCGCCGTCAAGGCGATTCGCCAGTCTGCGCGGCAATGCCTCGGCAAACCGGAGCGCGAGGCGCTGAAGATCGAGAACAAGATTTCGGCGCCGGTTTTCCAAACCGAGGACGCCAAGGAGGGGCCGCGTGCCTTCATGGAAAAACGTCAACCCGAATACCACGGTCGTTAGTGGGTAGTCGCGCCGGCGCTAAACAACGGCAATGGGTCATTCCCGATGCCAGCGAGCTCAATGAGAGCATTACGATTCGCGGCTGGGACTGGGGCGGTTCCGGGCCGCTCGCGTTGCTGCATCATGCCAACGGCTTCTGTGGCGCAACCTGGTCGCTGGTGGCCGAAGAACTACGCACCGACTATCACGTCGTCGCCATCGACGCTCGGGGCCACGGCGACTCCGACGATCTACCGGCGCCGGCGGGTTATCTTTGGGATTATTTCGTTGCCGACTTAACGGCGATCGCGACAGCGCTGTTGCAAGAAACCGGCGAGCGACGTATTGCCTACGGTATCGGCAGCTCCTTCGGCGGCATCATCACGGCAGCGACCGAAGCTGCAAATCCCGGTCTTTTCGAGCGTATCGCGATGTTGGATCCGCCGATTCACCCAACACCCGAACTCCTGGAAACCCTCGGCATCGAAATGCCGCCCGAAAGCATAGAGCGTGGTGCCACCCTCGTCGAGCGCACCCTAAACCGTCGCGCCACCTGGCCTTCGCGAGACGTCGTCCGCGACGCCTGGTACGACAAACCCATGTTCGCCGATTGGCCCACCGAGGCATTCGAACTCTACCTCAACGAGGCGCTTCGGGATCTGGAAGACGGGCAGGTTACCTTGAAATGCCCTCCGGCCGTCGAAGCATCCATCTTCGAGACCACCGGCAGCATCGATATGTTCAGCGTGGCTGCAAAGCTCGAGCTACCCGTGCTGCTGGCCCACGCGAGTAAAGGCATGTTTCCCGCACCGGTTTTTCACAGACTTGCCAACACCTTCGCAAACGGGACGTATCTAGAAATACCCGCGGGTCATCTACTACCGCTGGAAGTCCCGCACTTGTGCGTCGAAGCACTCCTCGATTTCGCGACTAGTAGTTGAGTAACGCCTCGACGATCACCGACATCGCCCGTTCGGCGTCGATTTGATAAGCGACTTCGGCGTTTGCCGGATCGCGCCGGCGCGTCGTGCGTTCGTCAACGACGGTCATGCCCCTGGTGAGCGTCCCAGTCAACTCGATGTCCACCGCACGAAGCTCGAGAGTCAACAGAGCCGGATGAGTCAGAGCGAGTACTGCACACGGGTCGTGTAGTGCGGAGCGCCGCTCGCCCACCAGTTCGTCCATGCGCACATGCATGAATTCGAACAGTTGAGCGACCAGGTTGGGCACCGGTTTGTTCGCCTCTTGCAGCCGCCTTATCAAAGCGTCATCGGTTTTCAGCTGGTGGGTGAGATTGAGCCCGCACATCTTGATGTTGGCGCCTGAACGAAAAACCACGTCGGCCGCTTCCGGGTCTGCCCAGACGTTGAACTCCGCGACGCGAGTGACGTTACCCACGCCAGCGCTACCGCCCATGATGGATATGCCCTGAATCCGAGAAGCAAAACCAGCATCTCGTTGAATGGCTTGCGCGACGTTGGTTAGGGGTCCGATCGCCACAATCCATAGATCCGGGATCTCTCGGGCCGTGGTCAGCAAGAACTCGATCGCCTCGGTACTCGTAACCTTGCGCTGCGGGTCGTCCAGGGCCACGCCGCCCAGTCCCGTCACACCATGGACGCGATCGGCGTGCACGGGTTCCCCCACCAAGGGTCGCGCGGCGCCGCTATGCACCGGCGTGTCGACGTCTATCAACTCCACCATGTGCAACGCATTGCGCGTGGTGTTCACCAAAGACGCATTGCCGCTAACCGTCGTAATACCGACGACGTTGGCATGCTGGTGCGCCAGCAAAATCGCCACCGCGTCATCGTGGCCGGGATCGCAGTCGATAATGACGTTCGCCGACACCTGTG
>CBDTZM010000185.1:0-4959 GCA_965364915.1 uncultured Pseudomonadales bacterium
CGCTCGCTCATTCGCTGGAACGCGCTGGCGATGGTGGTGCGCGCCAATCGACGCGAGGGTGAACTGGGTGGGCACATATCGAGTTTTGCGTCATCTGCAACGCTGTATGACGTGGGCTTCAACTACTTCTTCCGAGGCTCCGATGCCGACACCGACGGCAGCCCGACGGGTGATTTGATCTATTTTCAAGGCCACTCGGCGCCCGGCGTTTATGCGCGCTCGTACCTCGAGGGGCGGCTCACCGAAGAACATCTGGACAACTTTCGCCGTGAGGTCGATGGCAACGGCCTGTCCTCGTACCCGCATCCGTTCCTGATGCCGGACTACTGGCAGTTTCCCACCGTGAGCATGGGCTTGGGGCCGCTGCAAGCGATCTATCAAGCCCATGTGATGAAGTACCTCGACAGCCGCTCGCTGGTCGAGATGGGCAATCGCAAGGTGTGGGCGTTTCTGGGCGACGGTGAATGCGATGAGCCCGAATCTCTCGGAGCGTTGGCGCTGGCAGGGCGTGAGCGTCTCGACAATCTCATCTTCGTCGTCAACTGCAACCTACAACGCTTGGATGGGCCTGTAAGGGGCAACGGCAAGATCATCCAGGAGTTGGAAGGCAACTTCCGCGGAGCGGGCTGGAACGTCCTGAAAGTGGTGTGGGGCCGGTTGTGGGACCCTCTGTTTGCGAAGGACGACACCGGTCGCCTGCAGCAACGCATGAACGAAACCGTCGACGGTGAATACCAGAACTACAAGGCCAAAGATGGTGCATACGTTCGCAATCACTTCTTCGGTCAGGACGAAACGCTTTTGAAGATGGTGGAAAATCTGACCGACGATGACATCTACCGGTTGAACCGCGGCGGCCACGATCCGTTCAAGGTGTATGCCGCCTACCACGCCGCCACGCATCATACCGGCGAGCCAACGGTGATCCTCGCGAAAACCGTGAAGGGCTATGGTATGGGAGACGCGGGCGAGTCCGAGAACGACACGCACCAGGTCAAGAAACTCGACCTTGAAGGCTTGAAGCGTTTTCGCGACCGCTTCGACGTCCCCTTGACCGATGCAGAGCTCGAGAGCGTGCCTTTTTATCGCCCGCAGGACGATGCGCCCGAGATGGTGTACCTGCGCGCGAAACGCGAGTCTTTGGGCGGTTGGATTCCGCGGCGTGCCGAATCTCAGGAACAGTTCATCGTTCCCGAATTAGCGGCGTTCGACGCCCAGCTCAAAGGCACGGGAGAGCGCGCCAACTCAACGACCATGGCCTTTGTCCGCATACTGGCAACCTTGGTACGGGACAAGAACCTGGGTGCCCGCGTCGTGCCCATCGTGCCGGACGAGGCGCGCACCTTCGGCATGGAGGGTATGTTTCGCCAACTGGGCATCTACTCGTCGAAAGGGCAGCTCTACGAGCCGGAAGACTCCGAAGAAATTGCTGCCTACAGGGAGTCGAAGGACGGCCAGGTCATGGAAGAGGGCATCAACGAAGCGGGCGCATTTGCGGCGTGGTTGGCCGCCGCGACCTCCTATAGCACCCATCGGTTCACGTTGATTCCGTTTTATATCTACTACTCGATGTTCGGGTTTCAGCGTATTGGGGATCTGGCTTGGGCGGCAGGCGACATGCAGGCACGCGGCTTTTTGTTGGGTGGTACCGCCGGCCGCACGACGCTGAACGGCGAGGGGTTGCAGCATCAAGACGGTCATAGTCACGTGTTGGCGTCTACGTTTCCCAATTGCGTGGCCTACGATCCTTGTTACGCCTACGAGCTTGCCGTCATCGTTCAAGATGGTTTGCGGCGCATGTTCGGTGAAGGCGAACACGTTTTTTACTACATCACCGTCATGAACGAGAACTACCGGCATCCGCAGATGCCGGAAGGCGCGGAAGCCGGAATATTGAAAGGCATCTACAAAATCAGTGAGCACGGCGATGGGCCGCGGGTGCGCCTGCTTGGCAGTGGCACGATTCTGCGCGAGGTGGAAGCCGCCGCGACGCTGCTGGCCGACGACTATGGCGTCGCGACCGAGGTGTACAGCGTGACCAGCTACAACGAGCTTGCCCGAGACGGACAGGACGTCGCGCGCTGGAATCTTTTGAACCCGGACAAGGCCCCGAAGCAAAGCTACGTCGGCGAGCTATTGGCGGGCGATGTGCCGATCGTATCTGCAAGCGACTATCAGAAGTCCCTTGGTGAGCAGATTCGCGCCTGCCTCAGCGCGCCCTATACTGTTCTCGGCACCGACGGTTTCGGGCGCAGCGACACGCGCGAGCAACTACGCAGTTTCTTCGAGGTAGATAGGCGTTACGTTGCGTTGGCAGCTTTGTCATCGTTGGCGCGATCGCAACAAATACCTTCCAAGGTGGTGCGGGATGCCCGGGATTCGTTTGGCATCGATCCCGGCAAGCTCGCACCTAGGTTGGCATAGGACGAGGCGTGACTGAGATACTCATACCGGACATCGGCGATGCGGAAGACGTCGAGGTCATTGAGCTTTGCGTAGGGCCAGGCGATGTGGTAACGCCCGACGATGCCATCATCGTCATCGAATCCGACAAGGCATCGATGGAGGTGCCCTCCGGGGTGGCCGGCACGATCGAAGCGTTGTTGGTCGCCATCGGTGACAAAGTCGTCGAAGGGCAAGCGATCGCCAGCGTAACAATCGCTGCCGAAACCGACACAGCACCGGAGAGTATCCAGCCAGAAGCTAAAGCGTCGCCCGCGAGCGCTGCGGCGGTGCCGGAACCACAGCTCGAGTCGACCAAAGAAGTTGTCGTCAAGGTCCCGGACATCGGTGAGGCAGAAGATGTCGTCGTCATCGAAGTGGCGGTGAACGTAGGTGACGTCGTCACGCCGGATCAGATGCTGGTCGTCGTCGAGTCGGACAAGGCGTCGATGGAGATTCCGGCCAATGTGGCCGGAGAGATTACGGCAGTGCACGTGACGGAAGGCGATTCGGTGATCGAAGGCTCGCCGTTGGTCACCTTGTTGGTAGCGCAAAGCACCGTGCAACCGCCTACCGCAGATCTGGCACCGGCGGCCGCGCCTGAGGTTCCTATCGGCGACGAGCGCGCGGACGCAGTTGCTCGGACAATCGCGACAGAGGTCGAGACGACCGGCGCTTCCGGTATTTACGCGGGTCCGGCGACGCGTCGTCTAGCACGCGAACTCGGCGTTCATCTGAATCAAGTCAACGGCAGCGGCAGCCGCGGGCGTATCGTCAAAGACGACGTCAAAGCCCATGTCAAACAAGCCATGCGCTCGGGTTCGGCGGGTTCCGGGATTCCGCCGGTACCGGAGATCGATTTCTCCAAGTTTGGACCTGTCGAGCTGGTAGCCCTCAGCCGCGTGCGCGTTGTGGGTGCACAGAACCTGCATCGCAGTTGGCTCAACGTTGCCCACGTCACGCAGCACGACCAGGCGGACCTCACGGAGTTGGAGGAGTTTCGGCAATCGCTCAAAGGCGAGGCGGAGGCGCGCGGCGTCAAGCTCACCCCTTTGGCGTTTATCGTGAAAGCCTGCTGTTATGCGCTGAAAGCGTTTCCAACGTTCAACGCGTCGCTCGATCGCGATGTGCGAAACTACATCTTCAAACACTATTACAACATCGGTTTTGCGGTCGACACCGAACAGGGCTTGGTGGTACCCGTCATCAAGAACGCCGACAAGAAAGGCGTGTGGGCGCTGAGTGAGGAGATAGCTGCCCTTGCCGGGAAAGCCCGTGAGCAAAAACTGGGCATCGACGATATGCAAGGCGGCACGTTCAGCATTTCGAGCCTGGGCGCCATCGGCGGTACCGGCTTCACGCCCATCGTCAATGCACCCGAAGTGGCTATTCTCGGCGTCGCCAGACTCACCACCCAGCCGGTTTGGAATGGCACCGATTTTGTGCCGCGCAAGGTGTTACCGCTGTCGTTGAGTTACGACCATCGTGCCATCAACGGTGCGGAGGCTGGACGCTTCGTCGTGCATCTCACCGAACTATTAACCGATATCCGCCGACTGAGCCTCTAACGCCTCGCTCCTAGCGGCCCGGCCGGATTATCGGGTTAGCGGATCAATCCGGGGTACTGCCACGCCACAGGTTTTCCGGTAGGTCATCTTGCGCATTGAGCGCCCGCGCCAACACAAAGAAAAAATCACTCAGCCGGTTCAGATAGCGGGCGCCGTCTTGCTGTTCGGCGTGCCACAGGCTTCGCTCCGCGCGGCGGCATACGCTTCGACAGACGTGCGCGTGCGCTACGCCGGTGCTCCCGCCGGGCAGGACGAACTCGGTCAGCGGCGGCAGGGCGCCGTTCATCGCCTCGGTGTGCTCTTCGAGAAGTTCAGCGGTTGGCGCAGGTATCTGCCCGAGCGTGGCCAAATGTGCGCCGAGATCGAACAGTTGTTGTTGAATCTCTTGCAGCGTCGTATTGAGATCCGAATCGTCAAGGTGGCCGATCAGCACGCCGAGGTGGCTGTTGAGCTCGTCGACGTCACCCATCGCCGTGAAGATCGGCTCGTCCTTCGCCAGTTGCGTACCGTCTGCGAGGCGCGATTTGCCGCCGTCGCCTTGGCGCGTGGTGACTTTCGTGATGCGGTGTTTTGCTTTCGCCACCAAACTACCCGGCTAGACGGATGCTGCTAGGCTCGAGTCGTAAGGTTGTGCGGTGATGATGCCGGTATCGAAGGAATGTGACAGCCCGTCGTAGGCGTAGCGCATGAATTGTTTGGCGTGGGGAAAGCCGGTATTCAGGTCGGCGGCGCAGATGCTCACGCCGACGACGACAGGTATGTAGCCTTCGCTCGTTTTGAAAGAGTGCATGTACAGATTGTCGAACAGGCGCCGGAAACTTTGCGACGTGCAGTTTTCGACGTCCGGTTGCAACGTGATCACCGCGAACATGCTCGCTTCCGGTCGAGTCACGACGTCGAGTGGCCGCACCAGTTGCCGCACCTTGGCGCCGATACCGGACATCAGTTC
>CBDTZM010000186.1:0-4940 GCA_965364915.1 uncultured Pseudomonadales bacterium
GCAACGTCCTGGCGGATATGGAATCGCTGCTCGAGGTGCAGCTCGAAAAATCCGCCGAACTTCCGGATCAACGGGAGTTGCAGGATTGGTGGCAGCGCATTGGCGAATGGCGCGCGCTGCATGGACTCAACCACGACATGCCACTGGGGGAAGGCGATGTCATCCTTCCGCAACAGGTGATTCAGAGCCTGTTTAGAACGACGCAGGGTTCGGCGTACGTGACCAGCGATGTCGGACAGCACCAGATGTTCGCGGCCCAGTACTACAAGTTTCCGGTCGGGCGCCGCTGGATCAACTCCGGCGGCCTCGGCACGATGGGGTTTGGTCTGCCGGCGGCGATGGGCGTGCAATTCGCGTTCCCCAAGGCCACCGTGGCCTGTGTCACGGGGGAAGGCAGCTTCATGATGAACATGCAGGAACTATCCACCTGTCTACAGTACGGGCTACCGATCAAGATGGTGTGCGTCAACAACCAAGCGCTCGGCATGGTCAAACAATGGCAGGACATGCAGTACGGCGGGCGCCATTCCCAAAGTACTTACAGCGATTCGCTGCCGGACTTCAAAACCCTGGTGGAAGCCTTCGGCCACGTCGGTTTCCGCATCGACAAACCGCAGGACCTCGACGCCGCCATGGCCGAGGCTTTCGGTGCCAAACTGAAGAACAAGACCGTGTTCGTCGACGTCTGGGTCGATCCTCACGAGCATGTGTACCCGATGGCCATCAAAGGCGGATCGATGCAGGACATGTATCTCAACAAGATCACGACTACCCAGCAGGGAGACTACATGTAATGCGACGCATCATTGCGGTACTGCTGGAGAACGAAGCTGGCGCGCTTTCCCGGATAGTCGGCTTGTTTGCACAGCGCAACTACAACATCGAAAGTCTCAACGTCGCACCCACCGAAGACCCAACGCTATCGAGAGTGACGATTACCACCGTAGGCGACGATAGAAAAATCGAACAGATCACCAAGCATCTCAACCGCTTGATCGAGGTAGTGAAAGTGTTGGACCTGTTCGATTCCGAGCACGTCGAACGAGAGCTCATGTTGATCAAGGTGCGGGCCGAAGGGGCTACGCGCGACGAGGTGAAGCGTACCTGCGATGTGTTCCGCGGTCAGATCATCGACGTCACCGCCAACACCTACACCGTGCAGTTGACCGGTCCGA
Organism: uncultured Pseudomonadales bacterium; assembly: GCA_965364915.1. Classification (GTDB taxonomy): domain Bacteria; phylum Pseudomonadota; class Gammaproteobacteria; order Pseudomonadales; family Azotimanducaceae; genus Azophilus. The sequence continues at coordinate 1,176 of CBDTZM010000186.1, forward strand.
GCGACAAGCTGGAGGCGTTTATTCGAGCTGTCGGGAAGACCACGATTCTTGAGGTGGTACGCTCGGGGGTTTCCGGAATCAGCCGCGGCGACAAGGTTTTAAGTGTATAAGAGAGTGCCCGAAGGGAGGACTGACCATGCAGGTTTACTACGATAAAGACGCCGATATATCGATCATTCAAAAAATGCACGTGGTGGTCGTTGGTTATGGCTCTCAGGGCCATGCCCACGCCAACAATCTCCGCGACTCAGGCGTCACCAACATCACGATTGGCTTGAAGCCGGGATCGGGATCGCAGCCTAAGGCGGAAAACGCGGGCTTTACCGTGGCCGAGGTCGCCGATGCGGTAAAGGATGCGGATCTCGTGATGATTCTTGCGCCGGACGAACTGCAACAAGCGCTCTATCGCGATCAGATCGAACCCAACGTCAAGCAGGGCGCGACCCTGGCTTTTGCGCACGGTTTCAACATTCATTTCGGACTCATCGAACCGCGTGCCGACCTCGACGTGATCATGATCGCGCCCAAGGGTCCTGGCCACACCGTGCGCTCGACCTACGTGGAAGGCGGCGGCGTGCCGAGCCTCATCGCCGTTGCCCAGGATGCGAGCGGCCAAGCCAAGAACATCGCGCTTGCCTACGCCTCGGCCAATGGGGGCGGGCGCGCCGGCGTCATTGCAACGACGTTCCGTGAGGAGACCGAGACGGATCTGTTTGGCGAGCAGGCAGTGCTTTGCGGAGGCGTCGCGGCGTTGGCGCAAGCTGGATTCGAGACACTGGTCGAGGCCGGTTATGCTCCTGAAATGGCCTACTTCGAGTGCCTGCACGAGTTGAAACTCATCGTGGATCTGTTTTACGAGGGTGGCGTCGCCAACATGTGGTACTCGGTATCCAACACCGCCGAATACGGTGGACTGACGCGCGGACCGCGCATCGTGACGGACGAGACCAAGCGGGAAATGAAGCGTATCCTTGAAGAGATCCAGACTGGGCGCTTCGCGCGCGAGTTCGTTGCGGAAAACCAGGCTGGCGCCCCCGGTTTGAAGGCGATGCGGCGGCTGACTGCTGAGCATGAGCTGGAAGTGGTAGGCGCGAAGTTGCGCGGCATGATGCCCTGGATACAAGAAAACCGACTTGTCGACAAGGCCAAAAACTAAGCGGATAGACGTTGAGCAAACCAGACAACTCCAAACTGCGCGCGGTCAATCCCCCGGCGCAGGAAGACGACGATTCACCATCGAGTGATGGTGGCGAGGGCAAACATCGTCGTCGCGGTGTCTATCTGTTGCCCAACATCATCACCACCGCCGCTTTGTTTGCCGGTTTTTACGCAACGGTGGCTGGCATGAACGGTCGTTTCGTCGCCGCAAGTTTGGCGATCTTTGCGGCCATTTTCCTCGACACGGCGGACGGCCGGATTGCGCGACTGACTCGCACCGAGAGCAACTTCGGCGCGGAATACGATAGCCTGTCCGACATGGTGGCGTTCGGCGTCGCACCTGCATTCGTCGCTTTTTCTTGGGGATTGTCGAACCTCGGACAGATAGGCTGGGTCGTTACGTTCGTGTATGTGGCCTGTACCGCACTGCGCCTGGCACGCTTCAATACCAAGAGCGAGTTGGCGAGTTTTACGGGGCTGGCGTCACCGTCGGCTGCGGCGGTCATTGCCTGCACGGTATGGGTGTGGCACGAGTCGATCGGCGGTGCGCCGCCGACGGTGTTCGCCGCCTCGATGCTAGGCGTGATTACCACGATGGTCGCGCTTCTCATGGTATCCAACTTCACCTACTTTTCGCCTAAGCAGCTGAATTTCAAAGGCCGCGTGCCATTCGTCACGTTGGTCCTGGTGGTGCTGGCGTTTGCGGTGCTGTTGGTGGACCCGCCGCGCGTCTTGCTGGCGATGGCCGCTATGTACGCACTTTCGGGGCCTCTGCAGTATAGTTGGCAGTGGCTCAAGAAGCGGAACAAAGCGGAGGCATGAGCCTCTAACGTCAAGAAGCATAGAAGGAACGATGGTGCTGATAAAACGATCCCAAGACATTGCCACGAAGGAGATCACCCAAGAGTCGGTGTTTCGCACTCGGCGCAAATTCGTCCAAGCGCTGGGGTTGGCGGCAGCCACACCGCTCGTGGCGCCCTCGCTCAGGGCCAGCCTGCCGACCGCCGATGAGCAGCTCACCCCCGAGCAAATCGTCACGTCATACAACAACTTCTACGAATTCGGGATGGACAAGGGCGATCCGGCCCGCTACGCGCATGCGTTGACGACCGATCCATGGTCGGTTGAGGTGACCGGCGAAGCCGCAAAGACCGGTAAGTTTGCCTTCGAGGACGTGATCAAAGGGTTGCCGCAGGAAGAACGTGTCTACCGGTTCCGCTGTGTGGAGGCGTGGTCGATGGTCGTACCTTGGACCGGCATTCCGATGAAGCAGCTACTCGAGCAATTCCAACCGAACGGCAACGCTAAGTACGTCGAGTTCACGACCTTGCATCGGCCTCGCGAGATGCGCGGACAAGGATCGGTGTTTACCGGAATCGACTGGCCGTATGTCGAGGGTCTCAGAATGGATGAAGCCTATCATCCGCTGACGCTGATGGTGACCGGCGTGTATGGTAAACCTTTGCCGAACCAGAACGGTGCGCCTTGGCGTCTGATCGTGCCGTGGAAGTACGGTTTCAAAGGCGGCAAATCGATCGTCAAGATCCGCTTTACGCGCCGCCAGCCGAACAACACTTGGAATATTCTCGCGCCTCGCGAGTATGGGTTTTACGCGAACGTCAACCCGGACGTCGATCACCCGCGTTGGAGCCAGGCCAGTGAACGCAGGTTGCCGAGCACCATCTTCAATCCCAATCGCCGACCGACGCTGCCATTCAACGGGTATGCCGAGCAGGTGGCGTCGCTATACGCCGGCATGGATCTCCGCCGCAACTTCTAAAGCCCGCCATGATCAAAGCCGGGGCTTTTGTCGTGCTGAGCTTGCCGCTGGCGTGGTTGTTGTTTGCCATTGCTTCCGATATCGCCAACCCGGGTTCGATGTTGGGTGCGGATGCAGGCGAGACCGTACTCTTTCACCTCGGTGATTGGGGTATTCGGTGCTTGTTACTGGCGTTGAGCATATCGACGCTGCGCCGACGGCTGAAAGTCCCTCAGATAGCGCGGGTACGCCGTATGGTGGGTGTGTTTGCGTTCACCTATCTGTTGCTGCATTTCCTGTCGTATCTGTGGTTCTTTGCCGAGTTTGATTGGGCGCTGATCGGCGAGGATCTGACTGAACGGCCATACATAACGGTGGGTTTCACTGCTTTGGTCATCTTGTTGGCGTTGACGGTAACCTCGACGAACGGGTGGCAGCGGCGCCTACGGCGGCGCTGGCAGCAGCTGCACAAGTTGATCTATGTGGCCGCTAGTCTCGGCGTGCTGCACTTTTGGTGGTTGACGAAGGACGGGTACGGCGAAGTCTTACTGTACGGGCTGTGGCTGAGTGTGCTGTTCGTGGATCGCTGGTTGGCGAGCCGTTCGGTTCAGGCAAATCGATTGGGGGCGAAAGCGTGAGTGCATTAGTAGAACAAAGGTGTGAGGCGTGCCGGGCGGACTCTCCCGTCGTCTCAGAGAGCAAACGGGCAGAATTGCTGACTGAGCTGTGCGAGTGGGTATGCGAACCCGTCGCAGGCGTCGACCAACTCGTCGCTCACTTCAGTTTCGAAGACTTTGTCAGTGGGCTCACGTTCGTTCAGCGGGTCGCCGCAATTGCCGAAGCGGAGA
>CBDTZM010000187.1:0-4917 GCA_965364915.1 uncultured Pseudomonadales bacterium
GAGGGAAAAACCTTTCTGCAACGAGATCTTTTTCATGTTGCACTCCGTAATCGTGTATCGCGAACAAGAAAAAGAGGGGCCTTAAGAGGCCCCTCTCGAGTTCACACCGTACTAGATGAGGGAGAAGTCCGCTGTCCGTTGCATTGACGCAGTGAACTGATAGATCAACGGGCGATCGAATATGGCCAACCAGTTACCAAGTGCCAGCGTACCCGTTACGGTTACGCCAATTGCACCGGTGGACGGATCACCAACACCCTGGACGTAAGGAAGACCGCCGCCGGGTGCCGTGCCACCTTCTGAGTTGAGCTTCGTAATGAAGGCCGCCTCGACAAAGGCCGGGTCAGCAAGGCCCAAGTTGAGCGTGCGCCCAATGGCAACATCAGCCTGTACCTTACGCAGTTCGTTTTGCGCAAATCGAGCACCTTCCTCAAAATGAGAGGTGATCTTGGACATGTTCGAGTTCTCGATATAGTCCTGATAAGCGGGCAGCGCGACTGCGGCCAAAATGCCGATGATGGCTACCACGATCATCAATTCGATTAGGGTAAAACCCTTCTGAATCGTTTTCATTTCAATCAAACTCCGTTCTTTAATGAATCAAACGTGGCAACTCGAGCGAAAAGGCACGTGTGCCGCATCCTTCGACTTAGGAAAAGCAAGCGGCGTGCCAATTGTACAATACGCTGCCGACTGATGCCTAAACTACTTTAAAGTCAGTAAGTTACACGTCGATTGCGACATCTGCTTGTCAATCCCAGCGCCATCGCAACCAGGCGTTGTGGGTTTCTAACCACGTCACTTGCTGACCCTTCGCGTCACCGGCCGTTCCGGCGCTGCCTAAACAGGCAAAACCGGCCAATGGCCTATAACCGCGGCGTAGTCTGGCGCAAGACGGGTTGCCAAACTGTGACCCCTTTATCGACACTCAAGTGACGCACGATTAGACTTCCTAAGTTCCTGAACTGTAAGGTACCTTTCGTCAGGGGACCTTATTTTTGGGACCTTTCTGGGGGGACTCTTTCATTAGAGTTGTTTTTTTGAAGACAAGGATTGCACCGCCTTATGGCAACTGACCCAGTTCCAATAAGTGGCCTCGCACGGCGATTGGTGGACGAAGGCATATTGGATGCCGCAGCGGCCTCCAAGGCTAGCGATGAAGCCCGCAAACAAGGCGCTCCTTTTGTCTCCTTCCTCGTCCAGAATGGCCTGGCCGAGTCGCGCGCGATCGCCGGTAGCGCCTCAGAAGAGTTCGGCGTACCGCTGATCGATCTTTCGGCCTTCGATCTAGAGGCGATACCTCGAGATCTCGTCAATGAAAAACTCATCAGACAACACAACGCCCTACCGCTCATCCGTCGCGGCGTGCGTTTGTTTGTGGCGGTTTCCGATCCGACCAACCTGCAAGCACTCGACGAGATCAAGTTCCATACCGGGGTCAACACCGAACCGATATTGGTCGAGGAAGACAAACTCTCGGCCGTGATCGAGCAGTTTCTAAGCGCCCAGGAAGACGACGGCCTTGGCGATCTCGATGATGATACCCTCGAAGCCCTCGACATGGAGGCCTTCAGCGAAGACGGACCCGATGACGACGACGCCGGGAGCGCCACCGACGACACGCCCATCGTGCGTTTCGTCAACAAGATGCTATTGGACGCCATCAAAATGGGCGCATCGGACATCCACTTCGAGCCCTACGAGCGCAGCTATCGCGTGCGCTTTCGGACCGACGGTATCTTGCAGGAGGTGTCGAACCCGCCGACCAATTTGGGCACGAGGCTAGCCGCACGCCTGAAAGTCATGTCGGAACTCGACATATCCGAGCGGCGCCTCCCTCAAGACGGCCGCATCAAGATGAAGCTGTCTAAGACCAGATCAATCGATTTTCGCGTCAACACGCTACCCACGTTGTGGGGTGAAAAAATCGTGCTGCGTATTTTGGACCCGTCGAGCGCCAAAATGGGCGTCGATGCGCTGGGTTTCGAAGAAGCCCAAAAAGATCTATTGATGGAAGCCCTATATCGGCCACAAGGAATGATTCTGGTGACCGGCCCGACCGGTAGCGGTAAGACGGTCACGCTCTACACGGGCCTCAACATTCTCAACACCGCCGAGCGTAACATCGCGACCGCAGAGGACCCGGTAGAAATCCCCCTGGATGGTATCAACCAGGTTCACGTGAACTACAAGGTAGGCCTTGATTTCGCCAAGGCATTGCGCGCGTTCCTGCGCCAGGACCCGGATGTGGTCATGGTCGGTGAGATTCGCGACCTCGAAACGGCCGAGATCGCCATCAAGGCGGCCCAGACCGGTCATATGGTGCTCTCCACGTTGCACACCAACTCCGCCGCTGAGACGCTAACGCGTTTGCGCAATATGGGCGTACCCGCGTTCAACCTCGCAACCTCCGTCGATCTGATCATCGCGCAACGCCTGGCACGCCGCCTTTGCCCCAACTGCAAGAGCGTTATTGACGTGCCCAACGAAACATTATTGGCAGAAGGCTTTACAGAAGACGATATCGATGCCGGTTTCGAGGTCTTTGAAGCCAAGTCCGACGGCTGTGACAAGTGCAATAACGGATACAAGGGCCGATTGGGAATTTATGAAGTAGTTAAAATAACGAAAGAGATGTCTCGTATTATCATGGAGGAAGGCAACAGCATGGTACTCGCCGAGCAGGCTCGCACGCATGGGTATAACGACCTCAGGCGCTCGGGCCTCATGAAGGTCATGCAAGGCCTGACGAGCTTGGCAGAAGCCAACCGTATGACCACGGGGCACTAACCCGCAAAGGAACTCATTAGAGGCTAGAAGGCAGAGCAATGGCTGAAAGCGCAATTTTCGTTTGGGAAGGCACCGACAAGCAGGGCAAGAAGACGACTGGTGAGATCACCAGCCCGAACCCTGCCATTGCCAAGGCGGAGCTTCGCCGGCAAGGCATCGCGGCCACCAAGGTGCGAAAGAAAAGCAAAGGCATATCGATCGGTGGCGGCGGCAAGCCGAAGCCGGCCGACATTGCGCTGTTCACGCGCCAGCTGTCCACCATGATGCGAGCCGGTGTTCCGCTCGTGCAGTCTTTCGACATCGTTGCAGAAGGTCTCGAGAAGCCCAAGATGGCAGAGCTCATCAAGGACATTCGCAACGACGTTTCCGGTGGCAGCAACTTCGCATCGGCGCTCAAAAAGCACCCGGCCTATTTTGACGATCTTTTCTGCAACCTCGTCGATGCCGGTGAACAGTCAGGTTCCCTCGAGACGATGCTCGATCGCATCGCGACATACAAGGAAAAGACCGAGTCTTTGAAAGCCAAGGTCAAGAAAGCGATGACCTACCCGATTGCGGTCCTGGTCGTCGCGTTCGTCGTATCGGGAATACTCTTGATCAAGGTGGTCCCTCAGTTCCAAGACGTGTTCGCCGGCTTCGGGGCCGATCTTCCGGCCTTTACGCTGTTCGTCATCAACATATCCGAGTTCGTGCAGGAATGGTGGATCGTGATCGTAGCCGCGGTAGCCGGTGCGATCACCGGTTTCATGGCGATCTTGAAACGCTCGAGACCGTTGCGCGAAGCCATTGACCGAATCGCGCTCAAGATGCCTATCGCCGGCATGATCATCGAAAAGTCGGCGGTCGCGCGTTACGCCCGCACACTGTCGACGACGTTCTCGGCCGGCGTCCCGTTGGTCGATGCCTTGACGTCCGTTTCCGGATCGACGGGCAGTACCGTCTACGAGAAGGCGATACTCAAGATCCGTGATGACGTCTCTACCGGGCAACAACTGAACTTCTCGATGCGCAGCACGGGCGTGTTTCCGAGCATGGTGATCCAGATGGTTGCGATCGGCGAAGAAGCCGGTGCGCTCGACGACATGCTCGACAAGTCGGCATCGTACTACGAAGAACAGGTCGACAACGCGGTCGACAACCTGACGGCGTTGATGGAGCCGATGATCATGTCGGTGCTCGGTGTCCTGGTCGGTGGCCTTATCATCGCCATGTACCTCCCAATCTTCCAGCTTGGCGCGGTCGTCGGCGGATAGAACTGCTAGGACGGCAATTGTTCGACGAACTTCTGACCTTCGGTTGGGCCGGCCTCGTGATGCTGATTTGGATCGGCCTCGCGATCGGTAGCTTTCTCAACGTCGTCATTTACCGCCTGCCGGTCATGCTCAATCGCCAATGGGACATGCAAGCACGCGAGCAGCTCGCGATGAACGTTGACGATACTGCCGAACCCTTCAACCTGCTCGTCCCCAGGTCGCTATGTCCTGATTGCGGCCACAAGATTACCGCACGTGAAAATATTCCGGTGGTGAGCTGGCTGCTGCTCAAGCGTAAATGTGCAGGCTGCGGCGCGGCCATCTCCAGTCGCTATCCGATCGTCGAGTTGGCGACCGGGATCATGACCGTTGCGGTCATAGCGACGTTCGGCTTCACCTGGCTGGGTGCCGCAGCGTTGGGCTATACCTATACCTTGATCGCCTTAACCTACATCGACTTCGATACCCAGCTGTTGCCGGACCAGATGACCTTGCCGCTCGTGTGGGCGGGTCTCGCGGTGAACCTGTTCGGCGCCGGGATGACCGACATTCAGTCTGCGATCGTGGGCGCGATCGCCGCTTACCTGTTTCTGTGGTCCACTTTTTGGGCCTTCAAACTGGTGACGGGCAAAGAAGGCATGGGCTATGGAGATTTCAAACTCTACGCAGCCATCGGCGCTTGGCTGGGTTGGCAGGTGCTACCTGCAGTGATCCTCATTGCGGCTATCGCCGGACTGGTGTTCGCACTCGCGTCGATGATCACCAAGAAGCTCGAACGTGACCAACCCATCTCGTTCGGCCCATTCCTTGCGGTCGCCGGGTGGATCGCGCTGATGTGGCGCAACGACCTGCTCACCTTGTTCCTCGTCAACTA
>CBDTZM010000188.1:0-4883 GCA_965364915.1 uncultured Pseudomonadales bacterium
ATCTCCGATGAACTGAAAACCGGTTACGTCGCCGGCGTACGCCAGGAATATGACGCGATTCGGGAGCGCATGGCGTTGCGGGCCAGCAAGACGGAATTGTTGAGCCTGCCCGCGGCTCGCGCCAATAAACTGCAGCTGGATTGGTCGCACCTCCGCAACACGGTACCCAACCGCCTTGGCATCGAAACGGTGGAGATACCGCTTGCCGACCTGGTACCGTACATCGACTGGTCGCCGTTCTTCATGACTTGGGAATTAGCCGGTAAGTACCCCGACATCCTCGATGATGACGTCGTCGGAACCGCGGCTCGCGACCTGTTTGCCGACGCCACCGTGATGCTCGAGAAACTCGTCAACGAAGGTGTGCTTCGCGCCCGAGGCGTCTACGGCATCTGGCCATGTCAACGCGATGGCGACGACGACTTGCTGTTGTTTACCGACGATGATCGAACCGATGTCCTGGCCTCGTTGCATCATGTGCGGCAGCAACGCCTGCTGCCCGAAGGTAAACCCAACATCTGCTTAGCCGACTACGTCGCGCCGGCGCCGCACCGGGATTATCTCGGTGGGTTCGCGGTCACCGCTGGTATCGGCATCGAGGACGTGTTGGGTCACTACTTGGACGACGACTACAACATCATTCTCGTCAAAGCTCTGGCAGACCGCCTTGCGGAAGCCAGCGCCGAGTACCTGCATCGAAGTGTGCGCACCCAGGCGTGGGGGTATGCGGCCGACGAGCAACTCACCAAAGACCAGTTGATCCGCGAAACGTACCGCGGCATACGGCCAGCACCCGGCTACCCGGCGTGCCCGGAACATAGTGAGAAGCAGAAACTCTTCGAGCTATTGTCGGTTCCGGCCAACGCCGGTATCGAGCTCACCGAACACTTCGCGATGTTGCCCGCAGCATCGGTATCGGGGTGGTATTTCGCCCACCCGGAAGCGCGCTATTTCGGTGTGGGTAAGATCAGCGAGGAACAGATCGTCGACTACGCAACTCGTAAGCAAATCGATGAGTCGGTCGCCCAACGATGGCTGAGACCTAATTTGGCTTGAAGTGCACTTCTCAGAAGTGCCTAGCCCAAATCGAACGTCCAGCCGGACACGAAGTGAATCGCCCCGAGCACTAGCATCACGAATACGATGGCCGCGGCCTTCAAGTCCGCTTTCCTATCTGCCGCCCCATCTGCCGTTGCGGAGGTTTCGTTTTCCACTCAAACGCCCTGTCCCAATTACACCGCGGCGAGTCTAGCCAATGCCCCGGGCACCGACAACTTTTCGTTCTAACGATAGGCACAAACATGACTGTTCGGGTAAAAACGCCGGTGCTAAGGTGTGCGGTTCGCCGTCACCGGAGCCTGCCCTCAACATGTATCGCTACGATACCTTCGATCAACAGTTCGTCGATGAACGTGTTGCCCACTATCGTGAGCAAACCCGGCGTTACTTGGCAGGCGATCTGACCGAAGACCAGTTTCTACAACTGCGCCTGAGAAACGGACTGTACCTGCAACGCTTAGCGCCCATGCTGCGAGTCGCCGTTCCGTACGGAACCTTGTCGAGTGACCAACTGCGTTGCCTTGCCCATATCGCACGGCATTTCGACAGGGGCTACGGCCATTTGAGTACCCGTCAGAATATGCAGTTCAACTGGCCGGAACTGGCAGAGGTGCCCGATATCCTCGAGGCGCTAGCTAAGGTTGAGATGCACGCGATTCAAACCAGCGGCAACTGCATTCGCAACGTCACCGCCGACGAGTACGCCGGTGTTGCCGCCGACGAATCTGTCGACGCCCGCCCTTATTGCGAATTGCTTCGCCAGTGGTCGACGAGCCATCCGGAATTCGACTGGTTGCCGCGCAAGTTCAAGATCGCCGTCACCGGTGCGGCCGACGATCGCGCGGCCATCGACGTCCACGACATCGGCATACGTGCGTATCGAGATGACGGCGGCGTCAAGTTCGACATCAAGGTTGGCGGCGGGCTGGGACGCACCCCGGTAATCGGCGCACTGATCCGCGAGGGGCTGCCCGTTGAGCACTTGCTGACCTATGTCGAAGCCATCATGCGCGTGTACAACCGCTACGGCCGGCGCGACAACAAGTACAAGGCTCGTATCAAGATATTGGTTCGTGCGATGACCGCCGAAGGGTTCCGGGAGCGCGTCGACGCCGAATGGGCGCAGGTCAAAGGTTCGCCCAGCACGCTTACGCCAGACGAGATCGAGCGCATAGAGGCCCACTTTGCGCCGGCCGACTACCCCGCAAAGCCATCCGCAAGCGCAAGTCTTGCGTCGGACCGGCTCACGGAGCCCGAATTCGACCGCTGGGTGCGCCACAACGTGTCCGAGCACAAACAAGCCGGTTACGCGATCGTCGTGCTGTCCACGAAACAGACCGGCGTGCCCCCCGGCGACGTTTCGGACACACAGATGGACGCGGTTGCCGATTGGGCAGACCGCTACGGATTCGCCGAGGTACGCATCACCCACCAGCAGAACTTCGTGTTGCCCGACGTACCCCAGGACCAATTGCTGGCAGTTTGGCAGGCGGCCAAGAAACAACACCTGGCAACGCCGAATCGCGGATTATTGACCGACATCATCTGTTGTCCCGGCGGCGACTACTGTTCGTTGGCCAATGCCAAATCGATTCCTATCGCCGAAGCCATTCAGCGCCAATTCGACGACTACGACTATCTGCACGATTTAGGCGACATCGATCTCAACATCTCCGGCTGCATGAATGCCTGCGGTCACCACCACGTTGGGCATATCGGCATTCTCGGCGTCGACAAGAAAGGCGCGGAGTTCTATCAGATTTCCCTCGGTGGGCATGCCGGCAACGATGCCTCGCTGGGCGCCATCGTCGGGCCATCGTTCTCGAGGGCGGACGTACCCAACGTCATCAAAGACATCCTCGACACGTACGTTGACAAACGCGTGGAAGACGAGAGTTTCCTGCATTGCTTTCGCCGCATTGGCATTGAACCTTTCAAGGAGCGCATCTATGCCGAAGCTGCTTAAAGGCGGAACCTTGAGCGACGCACAACCGCAACTCGTCGACGCCGACAGCTGGACGCAAGAGTCGGGGATGGGTTTACGCATCACCGTCGATCAGGAAATCGAAACCCGTTTTCTCGCCGCAGAAACGATCGCTATCGAGTTTCCGGCGTTCAACGACGGCCGCGGTTTGTCGCTCGCAGTGCTTTTGCGAAGCCGTCATGGGTTCACCGGCGAAATCATGGCCGTCGGCGACGTCCATGAAGACCTGCTGTACTACATGCAACGCTGCGGCTTCACCAGTTTTCTCATTCCGGACGAGCGCGACGCCAACACCGCGCTTTCATCGCTTGCACCCTACTCCGATTACTATCAGGCTTCGGTCACTGAACCGATACCGGCCTACCGTCGGATAGGGCGAGGTGCTTAGCTCACATATCGTCGAATCGTTTTTCTTGATCTTTACCGGGGCGGCCGTGTTGGCCACCCTGGCGCTCTACACTCGCCAACCGCTATTGGTCGCGTACGTGGTCCTCGGTTGTTTGTTCGGCCCTTATGGTTTCGCCTTGGTGGCCGATGCCCAACTGCTTTCCGAGATCGCCGAGTTCGGCATCATCTTTTTGCTATTCCTGGTCGGGCTCGACCTGCAACCCAACAAGTTGAAGAACATGGTCGGCGAGTCATTGATGACCGCATTGGCGACCAGTCTCGTGTTCTTCGCCATCGGCTTCGGATTGATGATCGCTTTTGGCTTCACCTACGCGGAAGCCACCATCACCGGTATTGCCGTGACGTTTTCGAGCACCATTCTAGGTATCAAGCTGCTACCGACGACGGTCCTGCATCACCGCCACATCGGCGAGATCGTGGTCAGTCTACTGCTCATTCAAGATCTGTTGGCCATCGTTGCGCTGCTGTTCGTCGCCGGCTACGCCGGAGATTTGAGCGGGACCCTTTCGAGCCTGGGCACCATACTCATCGCACTACCCGCGCTGGCGCTCGCCGCGTATCTGGGAGTTCGATTCATCGTGTTGCCGCTCATCACCAAATTCGATGCGTTTCACGAATTCATTTTTCTGTTGGCGCTGGGTTGGTGTCTCGGCTTTGCCAGTCTGGCGGCGATGACCGGCCTGTCGTTGGCCATCGGTGCCTTCGTCGCCGGCGTCACCCTCGCGACGAGCCCTATTGCGCAATACATTGCCGAAAGCCTGCGCCCGTTACGCGACTTCTTCTTGGTGCTGTTCTTCTTCTCCGTTGGCGCCGCGCTCAACATCGACCTGGTGTTGCAGGTTGTTTGGCCAACCGTCGCACTCGCCGCCCTGTTGATTGCGGTCAAACCCGCGGTGTTCGCCAAACTTCTGAGCTGGCAGGGGGAGACCACCGACAACTCGTGGGAAGTTGGCTACCGCCTCGGGCAAGCGTCGGAGTTTTCACTACTGTTGAGTTACGTCGCCATGACGGCGGGACTGTTGGGCGAAGCAGCCGGCCACGTCGTACAGGGGGCAACGGTGTTGACGTTGATCGTGTCGAGCTATTTCGTCATCTTCCGCTACCCCAGCCCAATCGCGATGAATCCGGAGCTCAGGAGAGACTAGCTAGTGCTCGTCCAGAATGCGTAGCATTCTGAGACCGCACTAGTGGAGGGCACGGATGCCCGACCATTTTTCGAAGAAAAATGCGAGGTTTTCATAGAGAACCGACAGAGGAAATTTGCAGGAAGCAAATTTCCGGACAAGAACTGGCTAGACAGCCGTCAAATCGACGACGCCGCGGCCGACCATCTCACCCTCGAGAATACGATCGATCGCGCCGGACACGGACTCCAGAGTCAGCTGTTCCTCTAGCGCGCTGAGATCGAGTTTCCAACTACCGGCGAGCTTTT
>CBDTZM010000189.1:0-4832 GCA_965364915.1 uncultured Pseudomonadales bacterium
AGGGTCTGCCAGAAGCGGACTTGCGCGCCCGACCTCATGACCTCCTCCATATGGTGGCACTTCGAGAAACCGAGCTGCTCGAGTGCCGCCTTGAGAGACGTTGTGCCGGTGCGCCCAAAGCCGGCGCCGATCACTTGCAATGCCATCACCTACCCACCGGGTGAGATCGAGAAGTTCAGCTTTGCGGCACGCTTGAACGCATCGCGTTGGGTAATGCGATCGGTGTAGGCTTGCAGCGCATCTGAAATCTCTACGCCATAAGCGTTCGCCCAGGTAAGACAAGTCGTCAACAGTAGGTCGGCGGCGGAGAAAGCGTCGCCTAAAAGATAAGCGCTGTCGTCAAGCCGCCGTTCGGCGAAGCGCAGCTGTTTGGTGAAACCCTCGATGGCGGCGTCGACCGCAGCCGGTGCATCGCCGTACAGGTTCGCAAGATCGCGGTGTTTGCGCACGACGTAAAGCGTGTGTGCATCGAGTTCCATCTGAATATACGACGACCACTCGTTGTATTTGGCGCGCTCGATCGTGTACGGCTTTGGGACGAGACCGGAATCGGCACCGTAGGTGTCACCGAGATAGGTGACGATGGCCGCGCTTTCGGTCAGCACGAGATCACCATCGACCAACACCGGAATTTTCTCTTTCACGTTGAGCTTAACGAACGCTTCGTCTTGGGTTGCACCGGAGCGCGACCCGATCAGCTTCGGTTCGTAGTCGACGCCAAGCTCGTGCAGCATCCAGTGCGGCCTGATGGTGCGCGCTGTCGCGCCGCCCCAAATCGTGATCATTGCGGTCTGTCTATTTCGGTCGCCTCGTAGAAATGCGCATCGACCGCTACGGGAGGGTTGGCTTGCATGGCCGCTTGGAAGGTGGCCATGTGCGGTGTCTGAAAATGCGCGCTCAGCGCCGCTTGGCTGGCCCAGCGCTCGGTCACCCGCAGCGCGCCCGGATTGGCGAGCTCGACGCTGAATGAGTAATCCTCGCAGCCTTCCTCTTCCAGGGTGGCGGTTTGCATGGACAGAATGGTGTCACGCATTGCTTCGACCGCTTCCGGTGTGGATTCGATTCGGACGTTGACGATGATCATATCGATGCGTCTCCTCTTTCTATTGGTGATTCGGTTCCCCATAGCTGGGTTTGTTCGTGGGGACTGTAGTCGGAGAAATGGGTCATGGCGTACTCGACTCGGGCATCGAGACTAGGTGCAAACGCTTCGATGGTCTCAATCTGGTTCAGACGTGGTAGCAAGCCCCGGTCGTTGGCGATCTGAATGCTCAAGCCTGGGCGTGCGTTGAGTTCCAACAAGAGTGGGCCCCGATGCTCGTCGATGACGATATCGCAGCCCAGGTAACCCAGTTGGGTTACCTCATAGCAGCGAGCCGCGAGCCGCAACAACACTGTCCAGTAAGGCACGGTGATATTGGCGAGTGACGCCCCGGTATCCGGATGATGAGTGATATGGCGATTGTGTTGGACAGCCGCGAGGCCGCGTCCGGAACCGATGTCCAATCCAACACCGATCGCGCCTTGGTGTAGGTTGGCTTTGCCGTCGGAGGCTTTGGTGGCTAGTCGCAACATACCCATGACGGGGTATCCCTTAAAGACGATAAGGCGAATATCGGGGACACCTTCGTGGCTGATGTGCCCGAATAGCGGGTCGGTGCGAACCAACGCTTCGATAAGTGCGAGGTCAGTACGGCCTCCCAGCGAGTGCAAGCCGCTAATGATGTTGGTGAGGTGGCGCTTGACGTCGAGCGCGTTCACTTTTGCCCCATTGCTCTTGATGTAGCCATCATCCTCTTGGCCATGGATGACCAATATGCCTTTCCCGCCGCTACCTTGGGCGGGTTTGATCACGAATTCGGAAAGCTCGTGCAGGCTTGATTCTATCGACTCGATCTCGTATTGCGCCGTTACGACGTGGAGCAGATCGGGGACTGGCAGCCCGGCCTTTTGCGCGATGAGTTTCGTACGTAGTTTGTTGTCAACCAGTGGGTAGCGGTGTCGGGGGTTGAATCGGTTAATATATTCAACGTTGCGTTTATTCATACCGAGAATGCCAAGATCGCGCAACCGTCGCGCCTTGATGAACATCTTCACATCAACCTCTCGCGTGGTTGCCCAAGGCGGCGAATCGATGCAACTCCAGCAATCGATAGCCCGTATAGCGTCCGACTAACATGATGGTGGCCAGTAGGCACAAGTGTAGCTCAGGAAAGTTGAACGCCAGGTGGGCGACCGTTGCCTGACTCATTAACAGGTACGCCAACACTGAGACCAGCAGGCTACCGCCTCCCTGAATCAACACCTCTCTCGGTCCCTCTTCTTCCCACAATATCGACATGCGTTCGATGGTCCATGCCAGGATGATCATGGGGAAAAAAGTGATGGTTTGCCCACCGATGAGCCCTAGCCGGTAGCTGATGACCGCGAAGAAGCTAACGATGCCAATGACGATTACGACGATCGTGGCGATACGCGCAACAAGGAGGAGGTTCAAGGCCGAGAGGTACGATCTCAGCATCAGCCCGACGCTCACGACCAGAATCAGGCTGATGATGCCGGGTACTAGCTCAGTTTGCAGGAAGGTCAATGCGATCAAAATCGGCATGAAGGTGCCGGAGGTTCGTACTCCGATGAGCAACCGCATGATCACCACGACCAGCGCACCGACCGGTAGCAGCATGATGAGTTTGAACATGCCTTGCTCGGCAATGGGTAGGCTGTACAACGAAAGGTTGAACGGATCTTCCTGCTGGGTCGCGAGCCCTATCGTGGAACGTGTCTGGCTGATCATCGAAAACGTGACGCGGCTGCGTGTACCGCCGATGACTTCGAGTACCGAAGGCGCGTCGGTTTGCCACAATAGGAGGTTGTCTGTATTGGCAACTAGTCCGGTATTCGGATTGAACAACAGCCAACGACCTTCATGCCAAACTTGTAAAAAGTCTGTCAGTAGCTGTCGACGACGCCCGTCTTCTAGTGGCAGCACCTTCACGGTCCGGGCTGGTATGCCAGCTATGGTCAGCAGTCGCGCAAGCAGTTGTGGCGCGCGGTAACGATCCAACAAAAGGTTCATGTTTTGATCGAGCGGCACGGTGTTGATTTCGAGAATGATCTGCTGCGCCAAAGTCTGGGCGTCGGCGGTAATGGGTAGTAGGGAGGTCAGCACCTGGCTAGCCGCCGTCCGATAGGGTTCGTCAAAGGGCACCGGAACGACCCGCGCGGGTGCTTCGTCCGCCACCTCGTAACCGGGGTCTTGTACCAGATCCAATTTATAAAACAGGACCTGATTCCCAAGCGCTGTGCGCTTCGTCCAGTGGGCACGGGGTTGCCGACCCGATGTTTCGACCGTGAGGCCATAACCAGAGGACGGGTAGCTGTTGCTGACGATCTGTAGACCGCTCTGCTCGGGCGGTAGCGTCAAGTAGGCTTGGACGGTGCCGTCAGCCGCAAACTCGACTTGAGCTTCGACTTGCCACACGAGTTGCTGAGCACCTGGGAGCAGGGGGATACCGAGATCGATATGTCGAAACCCCGCAATACCAGCACCAGCAACGAACAGCAGGGCCACCGAGAACAGGAATGGCCCGCGCTGTGTCATGCGTAAACTTAGTCTCCGGGTTCGAAGGCAGGCTGAACGAATTGCCTCCCGACGTCAACCAACGCGATATCGGTCAAGAAATTGCGTCCAAGAATCGACTGGTAATCTAGGTGTGATCGATCGGCCAGCGTGAACTCAAAGCTATCCTGAACGTTACCCAGGCGCAGCCGCATGGACACCACCGGGCGCCGGCTGCCTTCCGGATCGGCTTGCTGGTACACCCTGACGTAGCGGACCACCTCGCGCTCGAGAGTCGTCGATTGTTCGTTGACTATCACGTCGAACCGCACCCAGTCGTCGCCGTCTCTTTCGAATTCGACCAGATTCTCGGCGGTGAGCGAGCTGGATTGGGCACCTGTGTCGATGCGTGCGACGATGGCCATTCCCGGCGGGTCCACCCAGATGCGCTCTAGCTCTCCGACCAGAATCTTGTCGTCGCTGGTTACCACCGTCCGCATGGTGTCGTCCGACTCGCATTCACGGGCGGGTGCCGAAGCGTGGCGTTCACAGGCCGCATCGACGATGTCCGGCAGCCCTTCAACTATCGATGACAACTGGTCAATCTGCAGCGCGATTTCCGCTGATTTCGATTGGATGAGCGTTCGAGTGGTGCTTTGATCGATCTGCGAGCTCTCTTGCACCGTTTGAACTTGGTTGCGAACGAATTGCACATCTCGGCCGACTTCGTCCAGGGTGGTTTGTTGTCGATCGAATGCGCTACATCCCGCCAACAAAGGCAGGGTGACCATCCAGCGGTGTTTCATGCGTAACCCGTCCTTCACGAGCGGCGTAGTCTAAAGTTCGGTCAAACGGCTTGATACTGTATATACATACAGTTATCCTGGTCGATTCCTCCCAGACTAGAGGCCAATGGGGACGGATCTTTGACCTATCAAAAAGGCCGTGGTGCAACGGACAACCCCGCGAGCAGATACTTAGCGGCGACGATTGAGCCGGTCGACGATGGATGGGATCTGCCGGACGAGCCGCGCTCGGCACCCAACACCGAGTTTTTTGCGGATCGTACCGTGCAGATCATCACCCGCAACAAATCCCCGGATGTGCCTTTCGACAGGTCCATCAATGCGTACAAAGGCTGCGAGCACGGTTGTATCTACTGTTTCGCGCGGCCAACGCACGCCTATTTGGACCTGTCTCCCGGGCTCGATTTCGAGACCAAGATCTTCTACAAGACCAACGTCCGCGAGCATCTGATCGACGAGCTGGCGCG
>CBDTZM010000190.1:0-4828 GCA_965364915.1 uncultured Pseudomonadales bacterium
AAGCCGGCGCCCAGTAACGCACCCATCAACGAAGTGCGTGGCGTTCCTCTACAACATCGGGCAGACGCGTTGACCGAGCGATTGCAGCGCTTGCGAACACGTACAGATCTCATCACGCCTGGGGTCGACGCTGCCTGGCACGACGCGTTGAGTACCCCGCAAGCACAACGGGTTTGCTGGCTGCACGGCGACTTCCATCCCCGGAACGTGTTGGTCAATGCCGGACGCATGGTCGGGGTGATCGACTGGGGCGATATCACCTCCGGGGATGCCGCCACCGACCTTGCTGGTATCTGGATGCTGTTGCCTACCGCGGCGGCACGGGACTCGGCGCTATCGCAATACGGCGCCGACCCAGAGACCATCAAACGCGCCATCGGTTGGGCGGTTCTGTTTGGCGCAGTCTTGCTCGATTCCGGCTTAGTGGACAATCCCCGGCACGCTGCCATAGGTAGGACGACGCTCGATCGGGTAACTGAGGATTACAAGGCCTCGCAGCTACCCTAATCTTCAGAATCGACCGAGTCTAAAGGTTGGTAGCCGAGCAGCGCCTTGCCGTGGTCTGTATCGCGGTATCCGTAGCGATTGTTGGAAGTGGCAAAAAAGGTCTCGCAGCGCATCTCACCAGGTGCGTGTATGGCGGCGAGAATCGCGTTGACGACGTCACGCTGGCTGCACCAGACACTACGCTGCCGCGCGTTGGCCGGCTTGTCGTCGGCGTTCACGTAGCCGATACGGATACTGAAAAAGGATGTCGCAGTGGTATCCGCAAAGTGACGGGCTAACGCTTCGCCCCAAACCTTGGTACTGCCATAGATACCGCGCGGTCGCGGCTGCATGCCCACATCTATCAGCCGCCAGGTGTCCGGCAGGTCGTCGTAGCGGCCTTCAACGAGTGCCTTGTAGGGCTCTTCGGCTTCCCAACCTGCAACCGTCGCACCGCTCGATGCGAACACTACGCGCTTCACACCGGCGTCGACCGCAGCTTGGAAGACGTGCCGCGTACCCTCGACGTTGGTGTCGCGCAATTCCTGCCACGTATAGTTTTCGCCCGCCTTGGCCGCGAGATGGACAACGACATCCTGTTCTTTGAACGCGCTTCTGATCGCATCGAAATCGGCGATGTCCGCGCTGTGGGTCGTCACGCCATCGACGTTGCTGCGATTTAATGCCGAGAGGTCGTGATCATTTTCTAGCGCGCGTCGTAGCGCGGTACCGATCAAACCACTCATACCCGTAACAAGGATTCTCACCCGGCACCTCTACCACACACGATCGACCCAGTTTACGGTCAGCCAACCCGGCACGGCAACTTTTGCGATTCGCTGCTTGCCCCTATATTCGATTCGCATCACCGAGAGGTCTATGCTTGATGATTGACTGAGCTCAGGAGCACGCATGCCCAGCGAGCCCATCGCACCTTACCAAGGTGACGAGCCCTTCATCTTCGTGAGCTACTCGCACGAGGATTCCTCCGACGTACACGCGGAGTTGGTGCACTTACGCGAAAATGGGTTCAACGTGTGGTACGACGAGGGCATCAGTCCCGGTTTTGCTTGGCGAGACGAGCTCGCACACGCCATCGATCGCTCCAGCTTGTTCCTATTCTTCGTGACGAATCGCTCAATCAACTCCGACAATTGCTTGAAGGAGTTGAACTATGCGTTGAGCCGCAATCGGCCGCTGCTCGCAGTGCACCTCGAACCAACGGACCTTCCGCCGGGTTTGGCCCTCAGCCTGAGTGACCGTCAAGCAATCTTCCGCCACGAGCTATCGTCAGGCGCATACACACAAAAATTTACCGACGCGGTTGCAAAGTTGCTCAATACCGATCCAGAGCCCGCTTCTCGACGCAAGCGTACGTGGCTCCGGCGTCCAGCAAGACTGATCACACCCATCGCCGTTCTGGTTTTGGTCGCGGCAATCATCACGGGCGCGGTGTTGTTCGATCGTTCCAACGAGGCGCCAATCGACTCGATCGCGGTACTGCCATTCGAAAATGGCAGCGATGATCCGGAAGGCGAGTATCTTAGCGACGGTATCACCGTCGGTCTGATCAATAGCCTTTCGAGACTGCCGGGTCTACGGGTGGTTCCTCGCGGCATCGCGTTCGCGTACAAAGACCGTGACCTGGACCTACGTACAATTGCGGCGGAGCTCGGCGTGCGGGCCTTGGTCACTGGACGGATCAGCGAAATCGACGACACCCTCGTCATTAGCACCGAGCTTGTGGAGGCGACTCGCGTCGAGCAACTTTGGGGCGAGCAATACCATCGTAAGGTCGTCGATGTACTCGCCGTCCAGAAAGAGCTGGTCGGCGCGATCATAGAGCAGCTCGCCGTCAGCTTGACGCCAGAGGAACTGGCGCGGCTAACAGATCCGGCCACGCAAAATCCAGAAGCGTACCTGCTGTACCTGAAGAGCAAGTATCACATTTTTCGTGTCACCGCTGACAGCTTGGACAAGGGTGTCGTTTACGCCCAGGAAGCGATTGACCTGGATCCCGATTTCGCGCTCGCCCACGTGGCGCTGTCCCAAGCACAAATGACCCGTGCCTACCTCGGCCGCATACCCTGGGACGAAGGCGTACGCATCTCACGGGCGGCCGCGCAACGAGCGTTGCAGCTAGACGATTCGCTTTCTGAAGTACATGTCGAACTGGGTTTCATAGCCCACCATTTCGACTGGGATTGGCTCGGTGCGGAGGCGGCGTTTAGGCGGGCTGTAGAATTGGATGCGACCAACGCGGACGCATGGCAGGGCGTATCGGAGGCATTATTGTCTCAGGCCCGCGTCCCGGAGGCCGTCGCAGCAGCAACACGGGCCCTCGAACTAGCACCACTCGAACCAAACCTGGCTCAGTACCTCGGACATGCCTTGGTGCATGCTCGGCGCTACGAAGAGGCGCTCGAGGCCATCACCCAAGCACTCGAGATCGAGCCCGACCACATACTCGCACGATCCGGCATGCCCAATGCTCTGTTGTTGCTAGGTCGCCAAGACGAAGCGATCACCGCCGCAATCGAGTTCACCGAATGGTCCGGTGGCGACCCAGCAACAAGCTCATTGCTGGCGTGGATCTATACCCAAACCGGCAATCTCGATCGTGCACGCACGATCCTGGAAAATCCCGGCAGTGACGGTGTTACCCGCGCGCGGGCACTCATGGCAACTGGACAGGCAGATACCGCCTTCGAAATGCTCGAGCGGTTTCTCCACTCGCGCTCGCGCGGGCTGCTGTGGTTCAGCACCCATCCCGGCAACGATATTTTCCGAGACGATCCCCGCTACGAAAACCTGGTTCGCGACATGGGTGTCGAACCCCACAACCAAGATTGAGGGCGTTAGCCCTTGGTGTATTCCGGGTAGTCGGGCGTCCACATCACGCTGTCAATGTCCGTCGCGCCTTGCGTGCGCGCAACACCGTCTGCCTCGGCTTGCCGGACCACCGCAACGGCGACGTCGCGGCACACCTCGCGCAGCCGGTCGATCGACGGAAATAGAAGCCCTCGCGCAAGCTCGTCGTCGGTTATCGATAGTGCCAATGCAGCCGACGCGGCACTGACCATCGAGTCAGTGACGGACTGCGCGTTCGAGGCGAGCGCGCCGAGACCAAGTCCCGGAAAGATGAAGACGTTGTTACCTTGGCCGATGCTGACTTCGCGTGTCCCGACGCGCACCGGTGCAAACGGGCTACCGGTTGCCACCAATGCACGCCCCTCGGTCCAGTTCAAGATATCTTTCGGTTGGGCTTCGGCACGGTCTGTCGGATTGGAAAAAGGCAGTATCACGGGCCGCTCGGTATCCTGCCCCATGCGTTGGATGATCGCTTGCGTAAACGCTCCTGGTTGACCTGAGGAACCAATCAATGTGGTCGGCCGGTACCGGGCTACGACGTTTTCAAATTCACGCGATGACACCTCCGGTAACCCTACACTGCTCGCGTAATCCGCAGCCCAACAAAGCTCCTTTTTATAGGCGTCGCCTATGTCCCGGTCGTCGACCAACAACCCCTGAGAATCGATGACGCCGACCCGCTCGAGCGCTGCGCGCTCCGAAAGCCCGGCACCGGTCATCGCAGCCTTGATCTGCCGGGCGATGCCGAGGCCCGCGGCGCCCGCTCCGTAGATGAGCACACGTTGCTCTGTCAGCGCGAGCCCGCTGATGCGTTGGGCCGACAACAAACCGGCGAGCGCAACCGCGCCGGTGCCCTGAATGTCGTCGTTGAACGACGGCAAGTTGGACCGATGGCGATTCAAGATCGCCAGCGCATTGTCTTTGCGAAAATCCTCCCATTGCAGCAGTGCGTCGGGGAACACGGTTTGCACCGCTTCAACGAACTCATCGACCAACGCATCGTAGGCTGCACCTCGCAGCCGTTGCCGGGGCCACCCGAGATAGCCCTGATCCTCCAACAACGCCGTGTTATCGGTGCCGACATCCAAGCTTACCGGCAGCGTTTCACTTGGATGCACCCCGGCGCCCGCGACGTAGAGCGCCAACTTGCCGATAGAGATAGCCATACCACCGGCGCCTTGGTCGCCAATACCCAGAATCGACTCGTTGTCGGTCGCGACAATCAACCGAATGCGTCGCGAACCCACAGCGTTGAGCAGCACGTCAGCGATGCGCCCGCGAAACTCAGGCGTAATCCAGACGCCGCGTCCACGCCGAAATACTTGGCTGAAGTTCTGCGTCGCCAGACCCACCGTAGGCGTGTATACGATGGGCATGAACTCTTCCAAGTGATCGGTCAGAACCCGGTAGAACAAGTGTTCGTTGCGGTCTTGTAGACCGGCAAGACTAACGTAGCGTTCGAGGGGCGTCG
>CBDTZM010000191.1:0-4818 GCA_965364915.1 uncultured Pseudomonadales bacterium
TTGCGTTTTACGTTACGCAATACCCACTTCACCTTCGGCAGGTTGGTAGCACTCATCGACAACACCGGATAACCCATCGCCATCAACAAGACCGCTCCTATCGGTGTGCCCGCGAGCTCACCGCAGATGCCCAAGCCCTTCTTTTCCGCGTGCGTATTGCGGGCAACCTCGCGCAACGCGCGCAACACCGCCGGATGAACGTCCTGGTACAACTCCGCCACCCGGGGGTTGTTGCGATCCACGGCGAGTATGTACTGAGTGAGGTCGTTGGAACCCACCGCGATGAAGTCCACGCGTCTGGCGAGCTCTCGTGACTGATAGACCGCCGACGGCACCTCGACCATGACGCCGAACAGGGGCTCTTTCACCTCGAACCCTTCCTCCAGCACCTCCTGATATGCCTGGTCGACGAGTTCCTTAGCCTCTGCCACCTCCGACAAATTGGAAATCATGGGCAGCATGATTCTCAATACCCCTTCGAGGCCCACGTTGGCCTTCAACATGGCGCGCACTTGCACGAGGAAGATTTCCGGATGATCGAGGGTTACCCGAATGCCGCGCCATCCAAGGAACGGATTGTCCTCGACAATGGGAAAGTACGGCAGCGCTTTGTCACCACCGACGTCGAGCGTGCGCATCGTCACCGGGCGTGGTTCAAACGCCTCCATGTGTTCGCGGTAGAGGCCACGCTGTTCTTCCTCCGTTGGAAACCGGTCCTGCGTGATGAACGGCACCTCGGTTCGAAACAGGCCAATACCTTCGGCGCCGCGGTCCAGGGATCGGGAAATGTCGCCGGTCAGACCGATGTTGACCCACAGCAAGACGCGCCACCCGTCTCGAGTGATACACGGTAGATCCTTGAGCTCGTTGAGTTCTTCGGCGAATTCGCGTTCCTCGCTCAGTAGCGTTTGGTACTCGGCGGTCAACTCGGCCGAGGGGTTGGTGTAAACCTCGCCGTAGAACCCGTCGACGATCAGCGGTTGCCCATCCGTCTGATAGATCGGCAGATCGATTGTCCCCATGACCGCCGGGATATCCAACGCGTGGGCTAGAATCGCGACGTGGGAATTCACCGAACCTCCGGTAGAGACCAACCCCTTTAGGACGTCGGCCGGTATGTTGGTGAGCATGCTCGGGGTAATGACCTCCCCGACAAGAATGGTGTCCTTGGGGAAATGGGTTTTGTGCGTACGTATGTCTTGCAGATACGCCAACACTCTCAGGCCCAAATCCTCGACATCGGTGGCGCGCTCGCGCAGGTAGGAGTCTTCCATTCGATCGAACCGGCGCAAGTGTTCCCGAATCACGTTCTTCAACGCGCCCTGGGCCCACTCACCCCGTCGAATGCGCTCGCGTACGTCGCCCGTCAGTGCATCATCGTCCAGCATGTGCAAATACACGTCGAACAACGCCAACTCTTCGCGCGGCAAACTTTCCGCGAACTGCTCGCTGATGCGTCGAATATCGTCTCGCACCGAGCCGATCGCCCGATCGAAGACCATCAGCTCGACCATGACGTTGTCGACCTGCTTGTCGGGCACGGCGTCTAGGCTTGCGACCGGATGCATGACGACCGCTGTGCCCATGGCAATGCCCGTCGATCCCGCCAAGCCTCGAAACTTCAGGTCCTTCGCGGCGAAGTTGCTGTCGGTAAGCGCCTCGATGCCGCCGACCGCCTCGGCATGCGCCACGATGGGCGCGAACCGCGCCGACAACGTGACGAGAAACGCCTCCTCGCTTTCATCGAAACGCCGCTTGTCGCGTTGTTGCACAACGAGGACGCCCAACACTTGACGGTGGTGAATGATCGGCACGCCGAGGAAGGCATTGAAGGGTTCTTCGCCGATCTCCGGCACGTGGTGATAGCGCGGGTGGTGGCTCGCGTCCTCCAGGTTGATCGGTTCCGCACGTTTGCCCACTAGCCCGACCAAACCTTCGTCCATGCCTATGGTCGCCTGCCCGACGGCGTCGACGTTGAGCCCCTCGTTCGCGGCGAATAGATAGCGCCGGCGATCCGGCGTCACCAGGTAAACGGAGCACACCTCCGTACCCAACGCTTCACGAACTTCGCGTACCAATATCCGCAGCGCTTCTTCGAACGTAGGCGCAGACACCACGTCCTTGACAATGTGCTGTAACAACGTCAGCACTGGCGCATTGCCTGCGTCTCTGCCGCTATGGACAGATGCGGCGCCAGTTCGGCCAACGCGCGCCTGTACACGTCGCGTTTGAAATCCACCACCTGGCGCAACGGGTACCAATAGCTGACCCACTGCCAATCGTCGAACTCGGGCTTAGCAGAAGTATCCATGCGCACGCTTCGATCCTCGGCAAGCATGCGCAATAAAAACCACTTTTGTTTTTGGCCTACGAATCCCGGTGTGGAGTCGTGCCGCCGCAAGCGCTTGGGCAGACGGTAACGTAGCCAGTCGCTCGTGCGCGCCACGATCTCGACCGCGTCAGGTTCCAAGCCGATTTCTTCGTGCAACTCACGATACAGCGCCTCGAGAGGGGTTTCGTTATCCTGGATTCCGCCTTGCGGGAATTGCCAAGCGTCACGTCCGCCGACCCGCCTGGCCCACAACACCTGTCCATGATCATTGGTCACAACGATTCCGACGTTCGGTCGAAACCCGTCTGCATCTACCACTTAGCCCCCTTCCCAGATACGTCAGCGTCGCCGCCCACGCCTGCCTAAACCGATTGAACCTCAAACCTATGCGAAATACCAACCGTCCCCTTGCACGGGCGATTACGCCGCGTTCGGGCGCCATGCTAAGGTTGCGTCATGCCGAACCGACTCCAACAGGAGACCAGCCCGTACCTGCTTCAGCATGCGGACAACCCGGTGGACTGGCATCCTTGGAACGAAACTGCGCTGCACGCAGCACGCGAGAGCCGCAAGCCGATCTTGTTGTCCATTGGCTATTCCGCCTGTCATTGGTGCCATGTCATGGCGCACGAGTCGTTCGAGAACGAAGCGACCGCCCGCGTCATGAACGAGCACTTCGTCAACATCAAGGTCGATCGCGAAGAGCGACCCGACCTCGATAAGATTTATCAGACAGCGCACCAATTGCTGACTCAACAAACCGGCGGTTGGCCGCTGACGATGTTTCTGGACCCCGAAACACTGGTCCCTTTTTTCGGCGGCACCTACTTCCCCAATACAGCGCGTTTCCAATTGCCGAGCTTCGTCGACCTTTTGTTGCGCATCAATGACGTGTTCGAAAACAAGCGTGAGGAGTTGCAGGAGCAGGGCAAAAGGGTGATGGAAGTGATCGCGAATCTAAATCCCACGTCCGGGCGCGGTGTCATGGAAGACTCCGAGCTCTTAGCGAAGGCACGTCAGCAACTCGGCGAACAATACGACAACACCGACGGCGGTTTCGGCGGCGCACCCAAATTTCCCATGCCCACCTCGCTGAATAGGGTGTTACGCCATCGCACCTACCAAGAACGCTCAGGCGAGCCCGACCGCGAAGCGTTGGACATGGTGATGACCACGCTCACCAACATGGCCCGCGGCGGCATCTACGATCACCTTGGCGGCGGCTTTTGCCGTTACGCGACGGACCGCAAGTGGATGGTTCCGCATTTCGAGAAAATGTTGTACGACAACGGCCAGCTACTCTCGCTCTATGCCGACGCGCTGAGCATCGCACCCGATGCGCTGCTGACCGGCGCGGTCGTTGAGACCGCCGAGTGGCTGCTGCGCGAAATGCGCCACCCCGATGGGGCGTTCTTCGCAGCCCTCGACGCCGACTCGGAAGGCGAGGAAGGCAAGTTCTACGTCTGGCAACGGCATCACATCAAGGCGCTCCTGAGCGAAGACGAGTATCTGGTCATCGAGACGCTATACGGTATCGACAAGCCGGCCAACTTCGAGAACAGTTGGAACCTGCATCGTTATGACTCCTGGCGTTCCGTCGTCCAACGCCTCTCGCTCGATCCCGACACCGCCATCGGCCTGTTGAAAAGCGCCAAACAGAAGCTCTTCGAGGAACGCGCTACCCGGATTCGCCCAGGGTTGGACGACAAGATTTTGATGTCCTGGAACGGCCTGGCCATCAAGGGGCTGACCAACGCCGGATTGGTTCTAGGTGAACCGCGTTGGATCGACGCCGCCAACCAAGCTCTCGATTTCATCCGCACCGAAGCGTGGCAAAACGGCACGCTTTACGCCACGTGGAAAGACGGCAAAGCCAAACACCCCGGGTACCTCGACGACTATGCGAACGTCTTGGACGCCTTGCTGACGTCGCTGCAAACCGAGTGGCGCGACGACTACGCGAAGTTTGCCATCGAGCTCGCCGACAAGGTCTTCGCGAGCTTCTACGACAACGACAACGGTGGCTTTTTCTTTACGGCACACGAACACGAGGCCCTGATCCATCGTCCGAAACCCACCATGGACGATGCCCAGCCTCCCGGTAACGGCATCATCGCCCAGGTGCTCAATCGTTTGGGACATTTGCTGGGCAATGCCGACTACATCGACGCGTCAATCAACACCCTGGTCTGGGCTAGAGCGCTGATCGAACGCTACCCGGCGGGTCACTGTTCGCTGCTTGGGGCGCTGGAAGAGCAAGTGTATCCACAGCAGCTGGTGATTCTACGGGGACCTGCTGCGGACATCGACGCATGGCGTGCCGAGTTGACGAAGGGCTATTGCCCGTGGCGCCACGTTTACCCGATACCCTATTCGGCAAACGTGTTACCCACCTATCTTCCCAGGCTGGTGTCCGCCGATCACCAAACCAGGCCTTCGGCCTACGTCTGTTCGGGACTCAGCTGCTCGTTGCCTATCGATTCCTT
>CBDTZM010000192.1:0-4805 GCA_965364915.1 uncultured Pseudomonadales bacterium
GGCGCGCGACCAGGCCATGCCTTTGCCAACGATCACGAGCGGCCGCTCGGCAGACTCCAGGGCCGACAATGCGGCCTCTATCGCATCCGGATGGGCCTGGGAACGCGGCGGTTCGCCAACGGTCGCCGCCATGACGACCTGCTCTTCGTCGGCCTCGCCGCTGATGATGTCGTCCGGCATGTCGAGGTACACGGGACCCGGCCGTCCATACAGCGAGGTGCGAATGGCTTGCTCGACGTAATACGGGATGCGCGCGACGTGTTCGACGGCGTGCGCGTACTTGCAGTAGGGCGCGGCTAACTCCACCTGGCGCTCTTCCTGGAACGCACCCATGCCATTCTGGTAGGTCGGCGAGGCGCCGCCGATGAGGATCATCGGCCAGCAGTTCTGTTGTGCGTTGGCGAGCCCGGCGAACGCATGGATGACCCCGGGCCCGGATACCACCAGACAGGCCTGTGGACGCCCGGTGAGGTAGCCGGCCGCCTGTGCGGCATAGCTCGCGGACTGCTCGTTGCGCATCCCGATATAGGTGATGCCTTCCTTCTGCGCGGCAGATGCGATGCCGAACACCGGAAAGCCGACGATGCCGAACATGTAGTCGACACCCTGCTGTTTGAGACTACGCGCCATCAACGTGGCGCCATTTACGGTTCCCATGGTTCCTCCCCTTACGATCTGTGTCGGCGTCGTCAGCCCAAGCTGTGATCTACCGTGTGTGGTGCAATAGTACGAATTTCGTGCCCGTGAAGCTCGTGCTCGCGAATCTCGCGAAAAGTGTTCTCAATGACTTCCTGCCCGCCGTCGCCGGCATGATAGATGTTCGAGAGCAGATACAGCGTACGCGTCGCTGCTCCCGTGAAGACGAACACCGAATCGATGAACTGGTTGTTCTGGAACGTGGGCGGCCGGTCGCCGTCGAATACGAGCTCGCACTCCTCGAACCTGCAATCGCGGTACGATTGGCCATGTAGCTCGATGCGTTGCTGCTTGAAAGTCTCGTCGTGGTGGTTCATCGCCAGCTCCCATGAGATAGATCCAAGGCAAATAGTCTAGAGCGACCCCAACTGCGCTTGCAATGTCGCCAGTTGGGCCTCGAGCGCCTTGGCCTTGGCTGTTTCCTTGTCGACGACCTCGCGCGGGGCGTTGGCCAGGAACTTTTCGTTGGCCAATTTGCCGCGGATTCTGTCGAGGTCCTTCTGTAGACGATCGATTTCCTTGTTCAGGCGCGCCCGTTCTGCGTCGATGTCGATGAGCCCGGCGAGCGGCACCATGACCTTCAAGTCGCCGACGAGTGCCAGGGCACTGGCTGGGGGCTCACTGCGATCGTCGAGCCACCGAATATCGTCGAGTTTCGCTAACCGCTTGAGCAAGGCACTGGTGGCAACGGCCAGTTCACGGTCCTTGGCATCGCCCCCTTGCAACAACAGCTTCACCGATTGGCCAGGCTTAATGTTGGCTTCTCCGCGGATGTTGCGCACGCCGACGACGACGCCTTTCAACCAAGCGATGGCGGCATCCGCTTCTGGGTCGGCATTGAGATCGCTCGCCTCGGGGAACGCGCGGGTCATGATGGTTGGATGATCGATGCCGAGCAGGGGTGCGACTTCGCGCCAGATTGTCTCCGTAACATAGGGCATGATCGGATGTGTTGCGCGCAACAGCAGTTCGAGGACTTCGAGTAGCGTGCGTCGTGCGCCGCGTTGCTGTGCTGCGCTGGCGCCTTCGTCCCACAACAGCGGTTTGGTGAGTTCGATGTACCAGTCGCAGTACTCGCCCCAGACGAACTCGTAAACCGCGTTGGCGTACAGGTCGAATCGATAGGTTCCAATGGCGCGCTCGGATGTTTCCAGCAGGTCGCGTGCCCTGGAGAGGATCCAGCGGTCCGGTAGTCCAAGCTCCGTCTCGCCGGCGAGGTCGTGGTCGCCCGTGTTCATCAACACGAACTTGCTGGCATTCCAGAGCTTGTTGCAAAAGTTGCGGTAACCTTCCACCCGATTCAGATCGAAATTCACCGATGGACCGGGCGTCGTGCTCGCGCAGAAAGTAAACCGTACGGCATCCGTGCCGTAGGCCGGGATGCCTTTGGGAAATTCCTTGCGTATGGCCTTTTCGATGCGCGCAGCCATGCCAGGTTGGGTGAGGTTTGTCGTGCGTTTGGCGACCATGGCGTCCAACGAGATGCCGTCGATGACATCGAGGGGGTCCACCCCGTTGCCTTTGGTTTTAGACATCTTCTGGCCTTCGGCGTCGCGCACGAGGCCAGTGACGAACACCTTCTTGAACGGCACTTCACCGACGAACTTCAAGGACATCATGATCATGCGGGCAACCCAGAAAAATATGATGTCGTGACCGGTGACCAGCACGTCGGTCGGATGGAACTCTTTGAGTTCATCGGACGCTTCGGGCCAACCCAGCGTAGCGAAGGTCCACAGCGCCGAGGAAAACCACGTTTCCAGGACGTCTTCTTCTTGGGTGAGGGGGACGTCGTCGGATAGTCCCGCCTTGGCGCGGGCCTCGGCTTCGGTGCGCCCGACGTAAATTTTGCCTTGGCTGTCGTAGTAGGCGGGGATGCGGTGTCCCCACCATTGCTGGCGGCTGATGCACCAATCTTGAATATTGCGCATCCACGAGAAATAGACGTTCTCGTATTGCTTGGGTACGAATTCGATCTCGCCGTCTTCCACCGCCTTGATCGCAGGTTCGGCAAGGGGTTTGATCTTCACGTACCACTGGTCGGTCAGCCAGGGTTCGATGATGGCGTCGGAGCGATCGCCGCGCGGTACGACAAGCTTGTGGTCTTCAACCGCGTCGAGCAGGTCGAGTGCGTCGAGATCCGCAACGATGCGTTTGCGTGCTTCAAATCGATCCAGGCCGCGGTAGGCCTCGGGCGCGGTCTCAACGATCGCCGCGTTGGCCGTGAATACATTGACCAGCGGTAGACTATGACGTTCGCCAACCTCGTTGTCGTTGAAGTCGTGGGCAGGCGTGATCTTGACGCATCCCGTGCCGAATTCCGGATCGACGTAGTCGTCGGCAATGATCGGAATTTCGCGCTCGACGAGCGGCAGTCGTACGTTTTGCCCGACGAGTGCACGGTAGCGTTCGTCGTCTGGGTGTACGGCCACGGCGGTGTCACCCAACATGGTTTCGGGTCGCGTCGTTGCAACCACGAGGTAGTTCTTGCCGTCCTGGGTTTTGGCGCTGCCGCTCAGCGGATAGCGAAAATGCCACAGGTGACCTTGTTCTTCATGGTTCTCGACTTCGAGATCGGAAATCGCCGTGCCGAGTTCGGGATCCCAGTTGACCAGTCTCTTGCCGCGATAAATGAGGCCCTCTTCATGAAGGCGCACGAACACCTCGATGACCGCACGGGAAAACCCTTCATCGAGGGTGAAACGGTCGCGGGTCCAGTCGAGTGACGAGCCCATGCGCCGTATCTGTTGCGAGATGTTGCCGCCAGATTCTCGCTGCCACTGCCACACGCGTTCGAGAAACGCTTCGCGGCCGATTTCATGGCGAGTCTTGCCTTCGTCATTGAGCTGACGCTCAACGAGCATTTGCGTGGAGATGCCCGCATGGTCGGTGCCCATCTGCCACAATGTACGTTTGCCCTTCATGCGGTTGTAGCGAATGAGTGCATCCATCAGCGTGTGTTGAAACGCATGGCCGATGTGTAGGTCGCCGGTGACGTTGGGCGGCGGGATGACGATGCAGTAGCTGGATCCGTTACCTTGAGGGGCGAAGGTGTTCTGAGCTTCCCATTCTTGGTAGAGGTCTTGTTCTATCGCATGTGGATCGAAACTACCTTCCACTGTCTCCCTCGTTGCCATCGTCGAGCAAGTGACGCAATTCTTCCGCGAGTGCGCCGACGAGTTGTGTGCGTAACTCGGCAATATTGTCCGCAACCAGCTTGTGCAACCAACGCTCTACGGTGGCGTCCATGCGCTCTCTCAGTGCGTCGTTGAGATCGTCGTCGGCGTCCGGAGCCCAGTCGTCTTGAATCTTTTGGCGGGCCTCAGCCATGATCTTGCGCGTGGTTTCTCGCCACTCGTCGCCCATCAGCGCTTTGATCATTTTTTCGTCGAGGCCGGGAAATTCTTCGCTCTCGGGAGCGAACGCTGTGGTATCTGTCAGGAATGTCTCGTCGACGACCATGCCGCCATCGATGACGTCTTCCAAGAGCGGCACGTTGATCTCGGTCGCGGCTTCGTGCTCCTCTGCGGACAACGCTTGTTCTCCTTCGGATAACGCTTGTTCTCCTTCGGATAACGCTTGTTCTCCTTCGGATAACAAGGTGCGAATGTTTTCGAGATCGCCGAGAAGCGCGTCGGTTTGCTTGCCGCTACTGCGTTTTACAGGACGTTTGCTCATCAGGTCTCCCACTCGTCGAGTTCGTGGTGGAACAAAGGGTAGCCGCGATCCCGATAGAACTTGTAGTGATCGCGCCCTGTCGCCTTGGTATCCTCCACGACGATTTCGGCGACACGGTCGAAGCGCCCGAAGAAAACCGGTATCTCTTGCGCCAAGTTGATCAACAAACCATCCCACTCGGTGGTGTCGTCGTAGCCGATGACCACCGGTGCGCCGTTAGTTTCCGGCTCTCCGACTATTCCGTGTGGAATCATGCGGTTATCAGGATAGCACCACAACAGTTCGTCCAGCTCTTTCGCTGCCGATTCGTCTACGGTATGTAGATACGCCCGCTGACCGCTACCCACCGCCTTGGTGACAAGCCGGCAGGCAAAGCGGCGCATGGCGCTAAGGTCGACGTCCTGCAGGATGTAGAAGTCGATTCGCGTCAT
>CBDTZM010000193.1:0-4800 GCA_965364915.1 uncultured Pseudomonadales bacterium
AGTGAAATATGGCCGCCGACCATGCGCCGACGCCGAGCGCCAGGAACATGTAGCCGATCTGGCTCATGGTCGAGTAGGCGAGAATGCGTTTGACGTCGGTCTGCGTGAGCGCCGTAAACGAGGCGATGAACAACGTGACCAAACCGACCACCGCAACCGCCAACTGCGCGGCCGGCGACAACAGGTAGAGGTCGTGCATGCGAGCGATGAGATAGACGCCCGCCGTCACCATGGTCGCCGCGTGAATGAGTGCGCTGACCGGCGTCGGTCCCGCCATGGCATCGGGCAGCCACGTCTGTAGCGGTACCTGAGCCGACTTGCCGACCGCTCCGCCTAACAACAACAACGCGATGATCGTGCAGACCGTCGAACCCTCGGGCCAAGCGGTTTGTGCAGCAACAAGGCTCGCTTGAATCTCCATCGTGCCAAGCTCGCGAAACACCAGGAACAGGCCGAGCGCCATGAAGGTATCGCCGACACGGGTAACGACGAACGCTTTGCGCGCGGCGTAGCCGTTCGCCGGATCGGTATGGAAGAAGCCGATCAACAGGTAACTGCAAAGCCCAACTCCTTCCCAACCTAGAAACAGTACCAAGAGGTTATCGCCCAATACCAACATCAACATGGCGAACACGAAGAGATTCATGTACGCGAAGAAGCGGCTGTAGCCTTGCTCCTCGGCCATATAACCGGTCGCATATAAGTGAATCAGAAAACCAACGCCAGTAATGACGCCAAGCATCACCAGCGACAATCCGTCGAGATAAAGCCGTATGCTCGGGGTGAAACCGCCGACATCGATCCAGGTCCACAGCGTCTGTTCGAACGGGACACCACCGCCCTGCACGAACTCGAGCGTCGCCACCGCTGTAACGAGCGCTGAGAAACCCACGGAACCGGCGCCAATGATCGCGACGAGGTTATTCGGCAAACGACCCTGTGTCGCAAACAACACCAAGAAACCCAGCAGCGGCATTGTCGGAACAAGCCACAACCACTCCACGGCTAACCTGCCAACTCGCTGGCCGCGTCGATGTCCAAGTGATCGAAGCGGCGTTGCAGCTGTAGCACCAAACCCAAACCAACGGCAACCTCGGCCGCGGCCAACGAAAGCACCAACATGTACATGATCTGTCCGTCGGCTTCGGCCCAACGCGCCCCCGCGGCCACGAACGCCAGACCACAGGCATTCATCATGATCTCGAGCGACATCAACATGAAGATGACGTTGCGCCGCACGAGCACCCCGGTCAGGCCGATGGCGAACAACACACAGGCGAGCACCAGTACATGCTCGAGGGGGATGCTAACGGCGGTCAATCGATCTCCTCCCGCCGCGCACTCATGTAGCGGCGCCCTAGGTGATACGAACCTACGAGTGCGGCCAGCAGCAGAATGGACGCGAGCTCCACTGCCAACACGTAGGGCCCAAACAACTCGATACCGACGGCCTTAGGCGACACGGGAACGCCGGACGTCACAACGGATGAGCCCGCAATCAGGTAAATCAGTTCCAGCAACAGGATGAAAGTCAGGATCGCCGGTCCAATCCACATGCTGGGTTTTAGCCAGCGATGTTCCTGTTCGACGGAGCCGCGGCCGAGGTTCAACATCATCACCACGAACAGGAACAACACCATGATGGCGCCGGCGTATATGACGACCTCCAATGCCGCCGCAAACGGCGCGCCCAGCACAAAGAAGATCACGGCGACTGCCAAGAGCGAAATGATGAGATAGATGAGCGCATGCGATGCATTCGCTCTCGTGACGACCAACACGGTCGAGCTCATCGCGACAAGCGCCGCCACATAGAACAGTACGATCTCGATCGTCAAGGTAACAGGTCCTTAACGTCGACGGGCTCGCTCTCGCCTCTTGCATCGCCCTTGTCCTTGCCTGCGATGACCTTACCCGCGACCTGCCAGAACGAGTAGCCGGGATACTTGCCCACGCCATCGATGAGCAAATGCTCTTTCTCGTAAACCATGTTGTCGCGATTGTATTCGGCGAGCTCAAAATCCGGGGTGAGTTGTATGGCGTAAGTGGGGCACGCTTCTTCGCACATGCCGCACATGATGCAACGGGAGAAGTTGATGCGAAAAAACTCAGGTAACCAACGTCCGTCCTCACCCTCGGTCTTCTGCAAAGCGATGCAGTCTACCGGACACGCGACAGCGCAGAGATTGCAGGCAACACAGCGTTCTTCGCCGTCCGGATCGCGTGTCAACACGATGCGGCCGCGGTAGCGCGGGGCAAGATAAGGCATTTCCTCCGGATACTGAACGGTCTCGTTGCGTGAAAACGTATGCTTCAATATTTCCCAAAGCGTGCGAATGTGGCTCCACATTTGACTATTTACCTTCCGCCATCTATCCGCCCTCAGCCAAATAGAGCGCTACCGCACCGGTGACCAACAAGTTGACCAACGTAATCGGCAAAAGAATCTTCCAACCGAGTGACATCAGTTGGTCGTAACGGGGACGCGGAATGCCCGCTCTAAGCAATACGAAAAAGCATACGAAGAAACCCGTTTTCAAGGAGAACCAGAGCAGCCCTTCGATTTCCGGTCCCAGAAACGACATCGGCGGCAAGAAACCCGGGGCCAACCAGCCACCGAAGAACAGGGTGGTGATCATGGCAGAGGCCAAGATAACGCCAAGGTATTCGCCCACCATGATCATGCCGAATTTCATGGCCGAATACTCGGTGTGAAACCCACCCGCGAGTTCGTGTTCGGCCTCCGGCAGATCGAAGGGTAAGCGATGAGCTTCGGCAATCGCCGCAATGAGGAACACGATGAAGCCGAGGATCTGCGGAACGACAAACCACACATCCTCTTGTGCGTGCACGATTTCGCTCATGTTGAACGAGCCGGTCAAAATCACCACGCCCATGATCGACAGGCCCATGAATACCTCATAGGTGACCATCTGTGCGGCGCTGCGCAAGCCCCCCAACAACGAATACTTGTTGTTGCTGGCAAGACCGCTCAACAGCACCCCGTAGACTGCGAGCGAGGTCATGGCGAGAAAGAACAGCACCCCGATGTTCAAGTCGATGACGTGCAAGCCGGGACCGAACGGGACGACGGCAAACCCCATCAGCATGCCCGCCATAATCGCCGTAGGTGCCAAGGTAAACACCACGCGATCAGCAAAAGGTGGCACCCAATCGTCCTTGGTGAACAACTTCACGATGTCAGCCACGATCTGCAGCACGCCGAACGGTCCTACCCGATTGGGACCCAAACGATCCTGCCAAAACCCCAGTAGGCGTCGTTCCCACCAGATGAGCATCGCGGCGCCACCCAACGCCCCGCCCAAAACCGGAATGATCATGATCCAACCGACGTCCACGCCTAACCTCTCGCAATCACGTCGAGCGGGCGTTTCGGTTTAAGACTGGGATCCGGCATCAGCTCGACGGTATCCTGTGGCAATACGTTGATCGATCCTCGCATGCCGAGTACCACGCCCGCGTGCCCGCGTGGCATCTCGGAAGCGATGCAAACCTCAAACGATCCCAGACCGGGACTTTGCACCCCGGCGCCCTCGGTCAAGCCCAACTGATCCGCGTCTCCGGGGTTCAACAAAAGCTGCGGCCCCGACGACCGCTCGTCGATGGGCGGCGAGAAGCCCGACAATTCATCTGAACCGAATATCGAGAACAACGGCAGCAAGCGCATGCCCGCCGTTGATACGCTACCTGCTTGCGTCGTTTGCCGAAAACGATCTTGCAGACCGGCTTTATTCGGCGGGACGTCGAGCAAGCGCACGCCCACCTCGCCGCCTAGCAGGGAACCGGCGACTTCCTGTTGGAACTTGAACACCGACTGATTGGAATTCCACCCCGGGGACCACACATACGGGATCAAACTGCCCGGCTGGTCCGCATTGCGTCCTTCCATCGAAAACGCAAACGGTGTTTCGTCGTCGACGGGCGTTTTCGGTTCGTGCACGCTCACGTGGGCATGCTTGGCGGTGCGCCCGCTCACCCGGTGGGTCTCGCGTGGGATGCGTTGGTTGGCGCGACCGCGGAAATCGGCGGTCGGCGCGACGTCGGCAATGCCGTTCAGGGTCGCGGTTGTTGCACACGCTCGCACGACGTCGTCCACATGATCCCATCCGAGATCGTTACGACCTGCCAGTTTCGCCGCCTCGGCAAGATAGCGCCACGCAGGTCTAGTTGCGCCCTCAGGTTCGAAGACTTGGTAGAAGCGTTGCGCACGTCCTTCGTAGTTCACGAACGTACCGGTGCTCTCGGCGTACGCCGCAGCGGGTAACACCATCGAGGCGCGCTCGAACGTCGGGGTCTCGAGTATGTCCAGGACAATCACGTTGTCGGCGTTGTCGAGTGCTGCATCGACGCTCGCAGCCGGCGCGCGGCGGTACAGGTCGTTTTCGAGCACGATCAGGTTTTTTGCGTCGCCGGCACTCAACTTGTGCAAGGCAGAGCTCAAATCGAGCTTGGCACCCAACAACGTGACGCCGGTGCTGTTGGCCTCCTGACCGGTTAGCAGGAGGGCGGTTTCCGCGCCTTGTCCTTGCAACGCCCAAGCGATGTTGGCCGCAGCTTGCATCACCGCCGGACAGCCGCAGCCCGTACCCGAAACGATGAGTGGCCGTTTTGCTTCACTCAGCGCTTTGGCCGCCGCGCCGATGAAGTCGCTCTCCTCGTCATCGGCTGCTACCGCCGCTTCGGTTCCATCATGATGGTGGAGAATGTGGGCACGCAGCAGTGGCTGATGCAGCTGCTTGCGAAGTACACCGCCATCCCCTTTCAGCCCATCACGACCGG
>CBDTZM010000194.1:0-4793 GCA_965364915.1 uncultured Pseudomonadales bacterium
TAACACAATCGGACGCCCGGCTGCCATGTAGTCAAATACCTTATTGGGATAAACCGTCCCGTATAGCGGGATCGGTTTCAAGATGGCGATGCAGGCGTTTGCAGCCGCCAGCGCTTCGGGCATCTCAACCTTCGGAATAGAAGAGATGAAATGAACATTCCTCAAGTGCATATCTTCTGCCTGTGCCATGAGATCCGCCTTTTCCTTGCCATCGCCCAACTTGACCGCATCGTTGAAGTCGGATTTTAGCTCGGCGAGATCCTCACCCATGAGTACATAAGGCATTGCTTGTTAGCACGCGTTGCCCAGTTGTATGGGGGGGCAGGCGACGTCGCCATAGGAACAGAATACACAGCAGTCACCCTGCAATGGGCGCAGCAGTTCCCCGCAGCCTTTGCAGTCGTAAAAGAACTGACAGGCATCGGTGGGCATCGCTTCGCACTCGTGATGGCCGCATTTGGGACAGGTAATGGTCGATTGCTCGATGACTTCACTCATTTCGCCATGGTAATATCTGTAGTCGCTACAGATACAAGGCCGATATCGCCATGTCCAACGATCGTCTGACAATCGGCAAAGTGGCGGAACAGACTGGCTGCCACATCGAGACCATTCGGTACTACGAGAAGGAAGACTTGTTGCCCCCGCCAGGGCGCAGTGCAGGGGGCCACCGGCTTTATACCAGCGACCTAATTGAACGCCTTGTGTTCATACGGCGCAGTCGGGAGCTCGGCTTTTCTATGCAAGAAATACGCGAGTTGCTGTCTGTCGTCGACGGACGTCAGGTCTCGTGCGAACGCGTAAAAAACCTGGCAGATACACACCTTAAAGATATTCGATCGAAAATCAGCGATCTGCGGAGGATGGAGACAACGCTAAGGGAGCTTTCTAATCAATGCTCCGGCGACGACGTACCGGAGTGTCCAATCATCGAGGCGCTACAGGTGACTTAGGCGAGCTACTCGACCTCGACGGGTGCGTCCCAATCGGGGTCCAAGGTCAGAAAGAACTGTTTGAGCATCCTGTAGGTCAGCCCCCAGACAAAATGTCCGCCCGGCAGACGGTAGCCGTTGAAGATGGTCGGCCTACCCGCCATCGGCTTGGTCTCTGTATCGTGCAACTCGTTGCTCAACATGCGTGCCATCGGCGCCCAGACCACCTCGTCGACTTCGTAGTTGGGTCTAAATTGCGGATCGCCCTCTACTGCGAACACGTGGGGCGCAATGAGCATATCCAGTTGGCGCCCGCGGGGCATGGCCCGTTGGTGATCTAGCGCGCCGAGGTAGTCGTTTGCGGTGAGATCTAGTCCGATCTCTTCTTGCGTCTCGCGAACTGCCGCGTGTTGAAGCGTATCGTCCTGCGGGTCCAAGTGACCGCCGGGAAAGGCCATGTGGCCGGACCAAGGGTCGCCCAGCTTCTCCGAGCGCTTGATGAACAGAATTTCTAACCCGTCGTCGGCTTCGCGCAGGATGACGGCGACGGCGGCTTGCCGAGTATTGGCATCCGGTTGATAGATTTCGCCTTGGAACTGTTCGAGACGTTGGCGAATGGATGGCAGGTCAAACACGTTGTTCTAGTGGCTAGCTCCGCGAAAACCGGTGATGATAAGGGTCCAACGTCGAGAAAGCGAAAGCGCACGATGTCGCGAGACAGATCCCTGGAAAGCGAGGGCAACCAATGTTTTGTTTGTGGTCCAGGTAATCCGATCGGATTGCAAGTGCGTTTCGCTCTGGTGGATGAAGTTTGTCAGGCGGAGTTCACGCCGAGCGAACAACACATGGGCTACGACAATGTTACGCACGGTGGAATCATCTTTAGTCTACTCGATGATGTGATGGCCAATTGGTTGTGGTTGCAGGGTATCAAATGCTTCACTGCCAAAGCCGACATTCGCTATCGGGGCGAACTGCCCATCGGCACACCGACGCGCCTGGAAGGGCGCTGCTTGAAACGCAAAGGTCGGCTGGCCCAGATGGAAGGCAAGGTCATCCGGCAGGACACCGGTGCGGTGGTGGCCGAGGCCACCGGTAGCTTCATGATTCCGCCGGATTAACGGCCGACGCAGACGCATAAGAAGAGGAATTGACTATGGCCTACGTAACACTGATCGCCATGCTGGCTCTCGTGGAGTATCTCTATTTCATGGTCGCGGTAGGCGGCGCCAGAGGGCGCACGGGCATTAAGGCGCCAGCGACGTCCGGTGATCCTGAATTCGAACGCTTTTTTCGCGTCCATCAGAACACCTTGGAGCAGCTCATCGTGTTCATACCGGCGCTATACGCTACCGCGTTTTACGCCAACGAGCTTTACGCCATCATCGTTGGCGTGTTGTTTCTCATCGGTCGGGCGATGTACTTTCTAGCCTACAGCAAGGATGCCGAGAAACGCGGACCGGGCGCGCTCGTTACGATGTTGGCCAACGTGGCGCTGGTCGCCGGCGGCATCGTCGGTGCGATTCTGCAGATCGTTTGAACTCGTAGAGAGCTTGTAGGCTGCTAGCTCGACCACTCCTCGAGTAGCCGGTGCGCGTTCGCGCTGCGCTCCTCGGCTGAGGCTTGCGGTTGGTCGGTCGGCGCTGCCAGCTCGATCACGTAGCCGTTTGGGTCGCGGAAGTAAATCGACTCCATGATGCCGTGGTTCGAGATGCCGCGCGTTTCTATACCTTCGGCCTTGCCCTTCTCGAACATCGTGTGCAGCGTGTCCTGATCGACCGTCAGTGCGATATGCAGGTCGAAGTCCTGCTGGGTTTTGAATTCGAAAGGCTCGTCCGGTGCTTCGAAAAACGCGATGCAGGAACCATCGGCCATCGCGAAGAACGTGTGCAGCACGTTAGCCTTCCTGCCGGTCGCCGTCGTGCCGATGGCGAGCGCGTCGACGAGCGGCAAACCGAGAAAGTCTTCGTAGAACTGTCGCGTGTCCTCGGAATTGCGGCACCGATACGCGGCATGGTTGAGCCCTTCGATGTTGATGTCTGCCATGAGACCTCCTAGCCCTATGTCATAATGCCCGGCCCTTTCAGGGGAGGACGGGAACCAGAGGTTACCGCTAACGCGGTAGGCTGGAAACCACATCGGCGGCCGGGACGAATTTGGGGAGAGACGCTATGGCGCAAGAGCTGGACCGGGACAAGCTGGACCGAATGATCAAGCAGGTGGGCGACACGATTGCCCAGGGGTTCAACTGCGCCATCAGCGCGGTCGGCGACGAGCTGGGCCTGTACAAGGCGGTGGTAGAGCTGGGTAAGACGACCAGTGAGGAACTTGCCGAACATACCGGGTTGAGCGAGAGGTGGCTGCGCGAGTGGCTGAGACATCAGGCGTGTGTTGGCCACATCGAGTACGAAGAGACCGGGGATCGCTTTTTCATGGGGCCTGAGGCCCAGTTCGTACTCGCTGACGAAGACAGTCCGGCATTCCTCGTCGGGGGCTTTGACAGCGTCGTGGCGACCTACCCTTCAGTGCCGAAGTTGGCGGACTGTTTTCGGTCCGGTATCGGTCTCACCTACGACGACCACGGGGCAAGTTGTGCTTGTGGCATCGAACGGTTGAGCGCCTTCATGCAGAAGCGCCAACTGGTGCCGGAGTTGCTGCCGCTCGTGGATGGCGTGGTCGAAAAATTACAGGCTGGCGCAAACGTCGCCGACGTGGGGTGCGGCGGTGCGCTTTCGACGATCGCCATGGCACAGGCGTTTCCCGATTCGTCGTTTACCGCCTACGATATTTCGCAGCATGCGTTGGACCGCGCGGGTAACAATATAGCCGACGCCGGGCTGGACAACGTGCGTTTGATCAACCCGGAAGATGAGCCAATGCCGGAAGCCGCATTCGATTTGGTCACCACCTTTGATGTCGTGCACGATGCGCCTTACCCGGACCGGTTGATCGCAGTCATTCGCAGTTCCTTGAAAGCGGATGGCGGTTGGCTGTGCGAAGACATCAAGAGTTTCCCGACGTTCGGCCAGAACCTGGCCGAGAACGACCTGGCAAAGATGTTGTATGGTTTCTCGCTCTTGGTGTGCATGTCGTCGAGCCTGTCGACACCGGACGGTGCCGGTTTGGGCACGCTGGGTTTCAACGATCAGGTTGCTGAGCAAATGACGCGTACGGCAGGGTTTACGGGATTCGAGCGGTTGGACTTCGACAATCCATTCAACAGCTACTACTACATCACACCCTGAAATCCGGCCCGGCCGCAGTTGTTCGCTGTTGTTTAGCCGTAGCGCGCCGATTTCGCCGCGTAGGCAAACTCGTCGATACCCGTAGACGCCCGTAGTTCTGTCGTGGTGTCGGCCGTGTTGTCGTCGAGCGGTATGCCGGTCGCGTCGGCTACGCGGGTGATGCCGTTGAAGGCGGCCGCGACGGTCAGTACGTCGGTCGTTTGCTGTGCGCCCAACACCGCGGCCGCGTCGCGGCGCAACTCTTCGAGCGCTTGCCATTCACCGGCGATGGTCGCTTCGGTGAGTTTGCGCAGCCAATCGCTGTGCAAAACGCCGGTGTCGCCGCTGTCCCGGGTCACCGCCCCGAGGTCATAGTCGGTGTCGTCGCGCTCGCCGCTCACCCGGAGCAGCATGGTGTGCGAGGCGGTTCAGTAAAAACATTCGTTGAGCGCCGAGGTTCGGGCGGCGATGAATTCTGCTTGCGCCTGCGAGAGTGCGAGGGGGATGTCAATCAAGGCGTAGGACGGGCGAAAGGTCTGGAAGAACAAGGCTACCGCGCTTGGCACCAGGCCCATGGCCCTACCGATATACGGTGCGGTTGGCATGCGCGTCTCGGCTTTCACCACCTGCTCGGCGG
>CBDTZM010000195.1:0-4789 GCA_965364915.1 uncultured Pseudomonadales bacterium
ACGTTGGACACCTTGATGCCCCATTGATCGGTTTGTTGGTCGAGTATCTCCCGAACGTCATGATTGAGCCGTTCTCTCTCGGCCAGCAATTCATCCAACTCGTGCTGACCGAGTACGGAGCGCAACGTCGTCTGCGCCAGTTGTCCCGTCGCGTCCATGAAGTTTTCGACATTGATGATCGCCCGCTCCGGGTCGACGACGCGAAAGTACAGCACGGCGTTGACCTTGACCGAGACATTGTCACGCGTGATGAGATCCTGGGTGGGAATGTCCATCACAACGGTTCTGAGATCCACCCGCACCATCTGTTGAACGACGGGAATGATGACCACCAATCCGGGGCCTTTCACTTTATAGAAGCGCCCTAGCATGAACACCACGCCGCGCTGATACTCTCTTAAGATGCGAAAGGCGCTCGCCAACAAGGCGAGGAATACACCAACGACGACGATGATCGTCACAATCTCCATACTCTAATCCTCCGGTTCAACCGTTAGCGTCAACCCCTCGATCTTGGTGATGCGCACCTTCATGTCTTTCTGTAGCGGCACATCACTTTCGGCTCCCCACACTTCTCCGAAGGCGCGCACCGAACCTCGCCCGTCGAAGTCGTCCAACACCAGGGCGTCCGCGCCGATCACGCTTTCAACGCCCGTTGTCACTTTCTGCCGGCGTGCTTGAATGGCGCTGCCAACCACGAAGAAAGCGATGCCGCCTGTCGAAACGGCGAACCCGAGAATAATCGGTA
Organism: uncultured Pseudomonadales bacterium; assembly: GCA_965364915.1. Classification (GTDB taxonomy): domain Bacteria; phylum Pseudomonadota; class Gammaproteobacteria; order Pseudomonadales; family Azotimanducaceae; genus Azophilus. The sequence goes on from CBDTZM010000195.1 coordinate 749, forward strand.
TCGGCAATTGATAGCCCGGTATGTCGGTGTCCATCAACATGATGGAACCCATGACAAATGCGGCGACGCCGCCCACGCCCAACACGCCATAGGTCGGCGTCAATACTTCCGCCGCTATCAGGACGATACCCACGACGATCAACGCCAGACCCGCGTAGTTGATCGGCAGCATCTGCAACCCGTACGCCCCCAGCAGCAGGCAGATGATGCCGGTCACGGCCGGGAAGATCATGCCGGGGCTGTAGAACTCGAGAATCAAGCCGTACACGCCAATGATCAGCAGCCCATAGGCAATCGAAGGATCGGTGATGATCGTCAGCAGTTCGTGACGCCAATCGGTTTCCACGCGCACGATCCCTGCCCCAGCGGTCTCTAGCACTTGGGTGCCGTTACCGACCTTGACCTCCCATCCGTCGAGTTCGTTCAACAACGTCGTGAGATCCGGCGCAACGACGTCGATGACGTTCTGCTCGAGCGCCGCCGTGGCCCTCAAATTCGCACCATCACGCACCGTGGCTTCCGCCCATTCGATATTGCGCCCACGCAATTCCGCGAGACTCTGCAGATAGGCAACCGCATCGTTGACGATTTTCTTGGTCATCGCATCGGTCGGCGCCGCTGCTGCGGGTTGATCGCCGGAGGTCGGCGCTGCGGGTTGCGGAGTTGTCGGCGCGATACTAACCGGTGTCGAAGAGCCGATGTTCGTGGCTGGGGCCATCGCCGCAATGTGGCTCGCATAGGCGATGTAGGTGCCGGCACTGGCAGCTCGCGCGCCATCCGGTGAGACATAGGTAATGACCGGAATGTCCGACGCTAGGATCGCTTTGACCAAGTCTCGCATGGACTTGTCCAACCCGCCGGGCGTGTCCATCCGAATTACCACGGCCTGCGCGTCCGCCGCGGTCGCATCTTCGATCGAACGTATGACCAGATCGGTGCTGGCCGGACCGACGGCGCCGTCCAAGTCGACGAGCCAGACATCGCCGACCGCAACGTCTTCGGCAGCAAACGCACTGAACATGCAGGCACCCGCAGCGGCCAAGATGAGCGCGAACCAGTTACGCATCGGCAGTCTCCTTGAACCCGATCTTACTCCTAGACCGGGTATTCCCCTACTGCGGATTTTGCGCAGCTATCAATGCAGCCCGGCTGCTAGAGCCAGGCGTGAGTTTGCTCCAGGCGCGCGTGCAGGCGTTGTATCCAGCTTCGAATGAGCTCGACACCGCGACCGCCGCCGAGATCGACTTGGTTGATGGACGCTAACGAAAACAAGACCGTATGCAGTCCGAGGGCAAAGTCGCGTTTGAGACGCTCGAAAGCGTAATCGGCGACACCACCTCGCTCGAGCTCGGCATGGTATGAGGCCAGCAAGGCTTCGAGATCGCTCAATGCTACATCTACAGTGAGCGCGCCGGACAACAGGTAAGCGATATCGTATGCGACCGGACCGTGGCGAACGAGCTGCCAATCGAAGATCACCACCTCTTCGTCTCGGAAAAACACGTTGTCCAGCCGTAGGTCGCAGTGCAGAAGTGTGTGAGGGGCCGTGCACAATTCATCCATCATCGCAGCGCCTTGATCTACCACGGCGTCGGCAAAGCGTCCTAGCCCTGCCTCGATCACTGACGCAAACACTTCACGAAAGTTTTGTTGCGAATTGCGATACATGCTGTGACGTATGCGGCTATCGATGTTGAGAGGCAGCAACCAAAACCGATCCGTCAACGATCGGTTCCAAAACATCGCATGGGCCTTGGCGATGGACTCGAGTACCGATGCGGTGCGCTCGACGCTTGCGCCTTTGAGCTGATCGCCCGGTTCCGCTCGAATGTCTTCCAATAGCAGGATGTAGCGGCGTTTCTTGCCAGCGGCGATGCGCCTGGCGAGACCCATCATCGAATTGTTCAGCCAACGCGGCATCCGATTGGCCGCGCGCAGTATCTGCTCTTGCTTCTCCGAGGCCTTATCGCGATCAAAATCACCGTAGTACATTCTCGGGGTTGCGAGCGGCAACGACTCGGCCAACTCCATGTAAAACATGTTCTCGCGCTCATAGGCGCCCAACAGCTCACCCATCGCGCGATTGGCCAGCTTCGGCAGCTTGGCAATCAGCGTGCTGGGCAGCGCCGGATCCGGAGTGGCGTAGGTGGGCGTCAGACGCAGTATGTCGCCGAGAAATCCCTCGCCCTCGCCGAGTTGCTGCCGATCGACCTTCGATACGCGTTGCTCGGCGGCCAACACGCCGCTCACGCGCAGTGCATCCGTCAACCATTCGCTAGTGACCGCGTCCGGGGTTTCCGGAATCGGCAGTGTCACGCCGCCACCAAGTCCTTCAGCTCGGACAACTGCTCGATGCGATGATCGGGCGCCACCGTCTCGCGTCCGGCTTGCAGGGGCGGCTGAACACCTTCCTCGACGATGAGTACGGTCTGCATGCCGACGGCGGAAGCACCGGCAATGTCGTGTTCCGGCGAATCGCCGACAAATAACACGGTCTCCGCGCTAAGCCCGGCTTTCTCGAGGCTAACCTCGAAAAAGCGGCTGTCGGGTTTGCAAGACCCCGCCGCCTCGGAGCTCGTCCAATGGTGTAAGAATTCATCCAAACCTTCCCGGGCCACCAACGGGTCTAACATGTCGTCATCGATGTTGGATACGATGGACAGGTACAAGCCCCGGTTCTTGAGGTGGTCGAGCGTTTCCAGGCAGTCTTCCTTGAGATGCAGATTATCGATGACCGCATGATGCTGCCGTTCTCGATACCACGCATAGACTTCCGCGTCGAAGCCGATTCCCAAGACCTGGGTAAAACGTAGGAACGTATCTCTAAACAGGTCTTTGTGAAGGTAGTAGGGCTTGTTGGCATAACGCACGCTGATATCTCGATTCGCCTGCGCGTACGCCTGACCGATCGTCGCAGCCTCTATCGCGACATCCATGCGGCGACACGCCTCGAGCAATAGAGGCGCCGTACCGCGGCCCATATTTCGATAGCTAAAGAGCGTACCGCCCAAGTCGAAAAACACGCCCTTTACCACCACGCACAACCTCATTGTCGCAAAACCGGAGATGGTAACATCGCGGTTCGTCGTTCAGGAATCGGATGGCATGCGCGCACAACGGTGGCTGATAGGCCTGAGCTTAGTGGCGATCGCACTCTGGGCTGGATTCGAGCGGCGGGCACTATTCATGCTCGCATTCGAATGGCAAGGCGAGGGTGCTCCGCCGCCTCTGCAAGCAGCGCCCGATGAGGGCGCACAGTCCTCCTGGTTCGATGACTACTACACCGTTGAGTTGCTCGCACCGGATATCTACGCCATCGGTGAGCCGCGCTACTACCAACAGAACTACAACTATCTGGTTGCCGGAACTGAGCGGGCCGTGCTGTTCGATGCCGGGCCCGGGGTTCGCGACATCAAGCCGGTCGTCGATTCGCTGACTCGATTACCTGTGACGTTTATCCCTTCACACTTTCACTACGACCACATAGGCGCGGACATCACGTTCGAACGTATCGCAGTGGTAAACCTGCCCTACCTACGCGAGCGCGCACCCGACAACCAACTCTCGCTGACAAGCCGTGAACACCTAGGCGGCGCGGAAGGCTTTCCGGCGCCCACCTGGCAGGTATCCGAATGGTTGGACGTCGGTAGCACGATCGACTTGGGCGACCGTTCCCTAAAGGTGTTGTACACGCCCGGACATACGAGGGACTCGATATCGCTGTGGGACGCGGAACACAATGTGCTGTTGTCCGGGGACTATCTATACCCCGGGTCTCTGTACGGCTTTCTGCCTCATTCATCCATGGGCGACTATTTACGGTCTGCCGATGAATTGCTTACGGCACTTCCCCACGACGTCAGTATCTACGGCGCCCATCGGTTAAGACCGCCTGGCGCACCGCGACTGGGCCGCCAAGACGTCCAAGCGCTTGGCGATGGATTGCTGGGTATGCGCGACGGCAGCATCGAAGGCCAAGGCGGCTATCCGCAAACCTTCACCCTCAGCGAACGTCTGCAGATGCTAGCGGAACCGCGTTGG
>CBDTZM010000196.1:0-4780 GCA_965364915.1 uncultured Pseudomonadales bacterium
CTTCGAAGGGAATACCACCACATCGGCAGCAGCGTAGTGGGCGACGAGTTCGTCACCGTATTTTGCGCCTAAGAAAATAGCCTCTGGAAAGCGTTTCTCGAGAGCGGCTCGCTGTGGTCCTTCACCCACCATTATCTTGGGGCCCTTGGTCGACAACGACAAAAATTGTTTCAGGTTTTTCTCGACTGCCATGCGCCCGACGTACATCAAAATGGGTCCTGGTTGTCTCAGATCGATAGGCGCGACGGGTCGAAACAGGTCGGTGTCGACCCCTCTGACCCATTGCACCAGTGTCCGGAAGCCGTTTTTTGCCAAGAGCGCGCGCAGGGTTTCCGTCGAGTACATGGTCGCCGTCGCGGCGTTGTGAAAGAGGCGCAGACCCGCAAAGGACCATTTCTCCGGCAGCCCAAAGCGCAGTTTGAGATAGAGGGGAAACATGGTGTGAAACGATGTCGTGAACGGCATGTTGCGATTGAGCAACCAGTGCCGCGCACACCAACCGAGCGGTCCTTCCGTGGCGATGTGTACAGCGTGCGGGTCGAACGCTGCGATCAAGCGGCCCACCCGCCCTGGGCGTGTGATGGCCAACCTGATCTCCGGGTAAGTGGGGCAAGGCACGCTCTTGAACCCGGCCGGTCCGATGACCTCGACGGTATTACCCATCTCGGTGAGCTTGTCGCGTGTCGCCGCAAGCGCCCGCACGACGCCGTTGAGCTGCGGATACCATGCATCGCTGACGATGAGTATTCGCATCAGAGCGACCCGTTCAACGTGGCCACGTGCAGTTCGCTACAACGGGCAAGTGCTGCGAGATCGTAGCCTCCTTCTAAAGCCGAGACGATCCGCCCCCCAGCGTAATCGTCGGCAAAGCCAACGATGAGCTGCGTTATCCAGCGATAGTCGTCATCGCTCAACAGCAACTCGCCTAAGGGATCGTCGCGATGCGCGTCAAACCCGGCGGAAACCAGTATCAACTGAGGTCGAAAATCGGCGATTGCCCGGCTCCAATCGCGTTCCACCGCCGCGCGAAAAGCATCACCGTCGGTGCCGGCCGGTAGCGGGGTGTTGACGATGTTGGGTCGTTCGATGTCGTGAAAGCGATTTGGATAAAAAGGGTGTTGAAAACTGGAGCACACCAGCACTTCGGGTCTGTTCTTGAAAATGTCCACCGTGCCGTTGCCGTGATGCACGTCGAAATCGAGTATCGCTACCCGTTCCATGGTTTCGAGGGCGGTGCATGCGCCCAGCGCGACACTGTTGAAGAAACAAAATCCCATGGCCGCGTCGGCTTCGGCGTGGTGACCAGGCGGTCGTACCGCACAGAATGCGCGTGTTTCCGGGCCGTTCAATACCTCCCGGACGGCCCCTTGCACGGCACCGCAGGCAAGCAGAGCCGCTTCGAGGCTGTGAGGGTTCATGCTGGTGTCGGCATCGACCTCGACGACCCCTGATTGGGGCACCGCTGCCTGTAGATGAGAGATAAGCCCATCGGCATGCACTTGGGCCAGATCTGTGATGGTGGCCGGCTGGACGTCTTGGCAAATCAAGTCGTCGAGCAGTCCGTTCGCTCTCATGAATTCAAGAATGGCGCGCAGCCGATCAGGCCGCTCGGGGTGACCGGGCTGCATTTCGTGCTTCAAGCAGTCCTCGTGTGTATAGAAAAGCACCCCTGCCTTGTGTCTCGCGATGTTGTTGTTGGGGGTGGCGCTACCTTAAGGAACTCACGGCCTAGCAGCAAGCAACGGGGTTTTTTCGGATTACGCCTTACGCGCGGTTCTGGATGCCGTCGCGCGCAGTCGTTCCTGCAGCAATGCTTGAAAATCGTCGATGGGAACGGGCGGCGACAGCAGATAGCCTTGCACGTCGGTGCATCCAAAGCTTTTCAGTAGCTCCAGTTGTTCGGGCTGTTCGACGCCAACCCCTACCACCCGCAAGCCGAAGCGGATGCCTAGGTGACAGATTCCGCGGGCCAAGCCAGCGGATTGAGGATCGTCTAGCAGCGCCGTGACGAGACTGCGATCTAGTTTCAAACTGTCGGCAGGGCAGCGCAGCAACTTGTTGGTGTCGATGAGACTCGAACCGAGGTTGTCCAGGGCAAAACGCACGCCCATATCCCTCAATCGATAAAGTTGGCCCCGTTCCTGGTCCACAAGGTGCAACATATTCTCGTGTGAGAGTTCGAGTTCGAGCATGCTAGGGTCCAGCCAGTGTTCCGCGCTCAAACGAACTATTTGCTTGGTGATCACCCCGTTCGTGAACTGTTGGGGAGACACGTTGATGGTCAACAGCAATGGATCGATCAGTTGTTCAAACCAGGTTGCCGCCTGGATGCAAGATTTCTCCAATACCCAGTCGCCAATGCGGGTCATGTGGCCGCTCTGCTCGGCGATGGGGATAAAGTGTTCCGGTGCCAGCTGACCGACCTCCATGCCCTGCCAACGCAACAGACTTTCAACTCCGCTCATCGTGGCACCGTCGATGTGCCATTGGGGTTGCAAGGCCAGGGAAAATTCATTCGTGTCCAGCGCGCCGGGGATTCGTTCGGAAAGTCCCTCGCTAAATTCGGCATGGGCGCGGTCGCCGCCATCTCCGCTTGCGCGGGTCATGGCGCTCCAGGCCTTCGACCATAGGTGTTCGGTGTCGGAGAGATTACGTTCAAAGCAATGACCGATACTGGCGGTGACGTGAATCTCGCCGCAGCGGTCCGCGACGGGCGCACGCAGCGCATGGACCAACTCACTGCAAATATCTGCGAGCTTCACCTGATTCGTGACTTCTAGGATGGCCACGAAACACGCAGCGTCATAGAAACCCAAGCGCGTACCGGCCGGTAGTGCGCGTTCTATATGTTGACTGAGGCTTCCCAACAGGTCGGTCTTGCTCACCGGGTCGAGGTTGGCGTAGAGATGCTCGCTGTGGTCGATCCGAATGATGGCAAGTCCGAGCGGGCGCCCTTTCATTTCCTGTAGCTGCTGCAGTAATTCTGTATGGCGGGGCAGTCGAGTGATCGGTTCGTTGCGATCGAGTTCCTGAAATTGGCTCTCGAAACGGCGCGCGTTGACACAAGTTTTCAAGCGCCGTTGCAGTTCGATGTCGGTGATGTCCGTGGTGATGGGAATCGTCGCCGCCGGCGCGTTTGCCAGGCTGCCGAAATAGACGCCGGGACAATGGATTTGCAGATTGGCAAAGGCCGATGCTTGGTCGCTCAAGATCAAGTCCGGCGGCGGACTGATCGCGTGTACGAGGGTGGCGAGCGCCTCAACACTATCGGTCAGCCAACAACCCCAACTGGCACGTTGCGCGAGGCTCGTGAGCCGGTGTCTTAGGCCCGGGTCTGCAATGAAGCCACAGAGATTCAATGGCTTGTTCCGTGCGGTTTCCTAGAGTAGACACTAAATCGCTTCGAAATAGATTTGCTTGTGGTCCGTCACACGCCGCAAGGTTCGATCCAGGCTCTCCAGATAGGGACTTTGCTTGGCGGGCAGCGAATTAATGGTGGTCACCGTGACGCGCCGTTCGCGGCGCACCAGATACTGCAGCGGTGCGGTGATCTCGTCGATCGCGGGATGTTCGGGAGGCACGTAAAAATGCAGCCTAGAACCGCTATTCTCGATCGCCAGGGCGAGTTGATTGTCGAAAAAGCTGAGGTAGTTGCCGGGTCGGCGGTGCGGCAATTCGTCCCAATCGAGTGACAAGCCGCAGGGCGCAACCGGGTCCGTGGCGTTGACCCAAAAGCTCTCGGGAGCAGTGTAGTTCTGCCAACGGTTGAGGCCTCTCGGCGTCATGAATTGCGGTCCAGAGAGCCCCTCGAAGAAGTAGCCGGCGATGACTTCGCCTGCCAGTTCCATCACCCGCAAAGCCTTGAACAGCTGACCCCATCGCGCTTCGCGATTGGCGAGTTCGCGATTGATGAAGCCGAATCGTTCAAGCAATGCGCGTGCGCTGTCTTTGGCGTCCTCGAGACCTTGCAGGGGGTCGATCTCCGCATCCGGTGTCGGCGTGAGGTGCCAGTTGCCTGGCCAGCCCAGCGCGCTGGCGCGGGCCCTGCGACGCGGGTGGCTCGACCGGCCGCCGTCGGCCAGTTGGAAGTTGCGAATGAGACCGAGGCGTAGCGGGCTCAACGTATCCGCCCCAAGCTCGCCCCGCCACACCGCCGACCACCACTGGTCGTTGAATTCGGCAGCCGGCGCTTTTGCTGGGTCGCTCTGGTCTTTAATTTGGAAGTAGCTGTACCGTGCATTGGGATCGTTGAAGTAATCGGCGAGCGGCGAAGTCTTCGCGTCGGTTCGGTGCAGCTCGACTTCGTCGGGATAACACAACGTCACTTGTTGGTTGCCTGTCCCTAGCCAAGTGAGTTGTTCTTGAGTAAATAGCTCGTCTAGCCGGTAGTCGGCGAAATCCGTAAATCTCGCTTCCATGAAATCGCCTAACCAGACACTGACCGATGCCGGGTAGCCGCTCAACTGATCCAGCGCTTGTCGACCACCATGATCCGACCAGCGCTGGCCAAGACCCTGCCAGTCAGCCAGGTATCCGGGCAGGTCGGTAAACGGTTTCGCGATCACGTCGGCGCGGCTGGCAGCGCGCTGAAACCTCAGCATGATTTCGACGTTGTCGGCGTCGCAGATGTAGGTTGTCGCATCGTCGTCGAGCAGCTCGCCGGTGACGAACTGCTCTTCGTCCTCGAGTAGACCTTCGAGCACCTCCGGCAACAGCGTTTCGATCTGCGCCAAACTCAACGGGCCGTAAAACGACAGAATCTCTACCGAGAGTTGCTCGC
>CBDTZM010000197.1:0-4775 GCA_965364915.1 uncultured Pseudomonadales bacterium
GCTTTCGCGATATCGCTCAAATACGACGTCTGCCGAAAGGCTTCCCGCGCGTGGACGTTGGATAGATGAATCTCGATAAACGGAATCTCTACCCCCAGCAGCGCATCGCGCAACGCGATGCTGGTATGGGTAAAGGCACCCGGGTTGATGACGATAAAGCTCACTTTATCTTTGGCGGCGTGAATGCAGTCGATCAGTTCGTGCTCGGCGTTACTCTGCAAACATTGCAATTCGTGCCCGCTCGCGCTCACCAACGGCTCTAGCCGCGCGTTGATATCGTCCAAAGTATCGGTGCCGTAAACCTCTGGCTCGCGGGTCCCGAGCAGGTTCAGGTTTGGCCCATGCAAAACGAGAATTCTGGCCATCACCAGGTACCTCTAGAAATTCGGGGAGGGATTGTGGAAGAAATTCGACCGATTGTCTAGATAGTCGCTAAATAGCCGCAGTTTCGCCGAAGTTAGGTTCTTTTTGAGCGAACTCTTGCCCGGCAAACTGCGCCAAAATAGCCCGCAGGTGGGCCGCTAAAGCGTCCGCACCGATCTCTCCTTGGACTCTAATTTCGGTTAACTCGCGGCCTTCTGCGTCGAAAAACACCATACTAGGAGGGCCAAACAAACCGTACTCGTTCATGAGAGCCTTGTCGGCTGCATTATTGGCCGTGACGTCGGCTCTGACCAAATGAAACTGCGCCAACTGCGATGACACCTCTGGTCTTGGGAACACCGAACGTTCCATCACCTTGCATGAGATACACCAGTCCGCATAAAGGTCCAGCAACACCGGGCGCCTCATGCTGGACGCCTCGGCAATCGCATTCTTCAGCTCAGGCAGATCGCTGACCGGTTGCCAGCGCAGTTCACCCTGGGCGGCGCCATCGGCGGATGCGCCGAAAATCTGGCCACTGGCGAATTGCTGCAGCGGCTTCAGGGGATCCTGTGCACCACTGGCTGCACCGATCAACAGCAAAACGCCATAGACGATTCCAAACACGCCGCTGGCCTTCCACAGTTGCCCCCAACCTGCACGCTGCGCTCCGTCCAAGGCCCCCAGATAGACGCCGCTGCCGATGAGCAGTGCCGCCCACAACCCGAGGGTTGCGGCCGGCGGTATCACTCGCTCCAGTAGCCAGATAGCCACAGCGAGTAGGAGCACGCCGAAAACCGTTTTGACCACATTCATCCACCCCCCAGCTTTTGGCAACAGATGGCCGCCGCTAGAACCGAGGATAATGAGTGGCACACCCATGCCTAATCCGAGCGCCAACAACGCGCTGCCACCCAACACCGCGTCGCCCGTGGAGCTGAGATAGATCAGCGCGCCGGCCAAGGGTGCCGAAACACAAGGCGAGACGACCAGGCTCGACAACGAACCCATCACGAAGACGCCGGCATGTTTGCCGCCGCCTTGTTTGTCGCCAATGGAATTGAGCGCATTCTGCCAACTGTTCGGCAATTGCAGTTCATAGAAGCCAAACATGGAGAACGACAACGCGACGAACACGATGGCGAAGACGATGAGCACCGGCGCCGACTGCAACGCCGCCTGCAGATTGAGGCTTGCACCAAACAATCCAACCAACGTACCTACCAGCGCATACGTCAGCGCCATACCAAGCACATAGGTCGACGACAGCGTGAAGGCACGCATGCGATTCAGATTCTCCGAATCGCCCACAATGATGCTCGACAAAATGGGCACCATAGGCAGTACGCAAGGCGTAAAGGCAAGTCCGACGCCCGCGACGAAAAACAACGAAAGCGCCACGAGCATGCTGCTGCCGGTCAACAGCGACGCCAATTGCCGCTCTTCGGTCGCCGGCACCACGCCTGCGATGAAGCGTGAGGGCGCGCTGGGGCCAGCCGTGCTGCCGCTCGCGGCAACGTTCAAGACGACCCATTTGGTCTCAGGGGGATAGCAAAGCCCTGCGTCGGCGCAGCCTTGATAGCTGATACCAATCTCGAGCGGCCCCGCGTCGGCAGACACCGGGACGCGTGCTTGAGCGTCGTGGTAGTAGACTTCTACCGCGCCGAAGTACTCGTCGACCTTCTCTAGTCCGGGTGGAATCTCGGCTGCACCGAGCGTTGCGCCACTGCCGTCCCTGACCTCGAAGTCGAACTGATGGCGATACAGGTAATAACCGTCCGGCATATTCCAATATGCCAACAAAGCCCCATCCGTCCCGCTTTCCGTCGACAATATGAAGGCTTCGTCGACCGGCAAGAATTCTGGTTCGTCGTCCCATTCGAATTCGGCACCGGTGGCCAACGGCACCGCGGTCAACCACAAGCAACACGACCATAGCAGCCACAGCCCGGCGGCTAGCGGGGTTGGTCTAGTTGTTCTCGGGATGCGCATCAGGATCTTCATTCTCCTCATTGCTATTGGCCGCAGGCACTTTTCGGGGCAGGCGCCGCGGGTGCTCCATTAAGACCGGCAATTCAGGCTGGAGTTCGGACTCCAGTTCGAATATACCGTCTCCGGTGCGACCCATCCGTGAACTGGTCGCGCAACGGATCTGGGCCGAATGAGTGGAGTTTAAGGCACCTATGATCAATTTTCCCGGCCCACGAGCGTTACCCCATAGGCTGCTGGTTCTCAGCATACTGATTTGCGGGTGTTTTGCCTGCCAATTGCAAAAACCACCAGAGGCGCCAGAGCCGCTACCCGTTGAGGAGCAGGAGGAGCCGGAGGCGCCGGCTGTCGACCAAGCGCAAATAGCGCTGCAAGCCCAGGTACGAGAGCTGTTGGTTCGCGCTCGGCTGGCCATCGAGGAAGATCACCTGACGTTTCCCGAGGAGGGCAGTGCCGTCGAGTTGTACGGGCAACTGCTCGCTCTCGAACCCGATAACCGGGCGGCCAAGCGCGGCCTCGAACAAATCGTCGAGCGCTACGTCGAATTGGCGTTGACTGCCGCAGACCGGCAACAGTTCGCCCAGGCGCGTTCGATGCTGGCCAGAGCTCGCATCGTCGATGCCGATCACCCTGCGATAGAACCGACCACCGAACAACTGCGACTACTAATGCATGCGAAACGCGAAAAGCTCATGTTAGCCAAATCCCCGCTGCAGAATCGCGCCGCGACCGTACGCGATGCCTTGGTGGCGTTCGGCGCCAAAGCCAGGGCCGCGACTTGTCGGGTTACCATAAACGCCCGCAACGATGCCGAAGGCCGCTGGATATATCAGCAGCTTAGTCAAGCCGACGGCGAGCGCCGCATCCGCGCCAAGATGCAGCTTGCCTCGCCACCCTCGGTAGAGCTGATATGTTTCGAAGACTCCTGACAGCGTGGATCGTCCTCGGCGCCGCACAGTTCGCAGGCTGTGGTGACGGCGGCCGCCAAGACGATGGCGTCGAGGTCCGCGACGCTGTCATCCGTGAGCTGCTACCCGGGCGAACGACGACGGTCGCCTACTTCACGTTGACCAATCGATCCAACGTTGCCGTCCGACTATTGAACGCCCATTCGCCTTTGGTGACCCGTTTGGAGCTGCATACTCACGTCAACAACGGCGACACGATTGGCATGCGACGCCTGGATGGCGTGGACTTGGCGCCCCAGCAGGCCGTGACGTTCGCGAGCGGCGGCCACCACCTCATGGCGTTCGGCACAACCGCACTACCAACCATAGTGCCAGTGACACTTGAATTTTCGGACGGCAGCACCAAGGTAGTAGAGTTCCGGCGTGTCGGGTTCGATGGACTCGAGGACCCCATGGAGGACGCCTTGGAGGACGTTTTGGAGGACGATAGATGAATTGGAAGTTCTGGGAAAACGTCGGCGTTGGCGGTGTGGATATCGGTTTGGCTGGCATGGCTCTCAAGGTCGGAGGTGGGCTGATCGGCGTCTACCTCGCGTTCTGCGTGTTTTTCGCTTGGTGGTGGGATTTCGAATCGGCAACGTTCGACGTTCGCCAGAACGCGGTCTCCGAGGCGCAGCTTGCCAATCGCCAACTCGTCACCGGGTACGCGAGCACGGCTACCCTCATCAAGCTTGCCAATACGCTGTTGGAAAAACGCGGCGGCTATCTCTCCAACGACATGATGCCTCCCGGTATCTGGATGGACAACGTGCCGAACTGGGAGTTCGGCGTATTGACCCAGATCCGCGATACCGCCCGTGCCTTCCGCATCGATTTTTCCCGGTCGCAAAGCCAGTCGACCGAAGATCCCGACCTCTCGGTTGCCGAGGGTAAATTCTTCTTCGACAACGCGAGCTGGGCGTTTCCGCGCACCGAGGACGAATACGCCGATGGCATAGAGCTTGTCGAGGCCTACCTCGAGCGCCTCGCGGACCCCAACGCGCCAAACGCCCAGTTCTACGCCAGAGCGGATAATCTGCGGCAGTGGCTGCAAGGTGTGGAGACGCGGCTCGGCAGCCTGTCGCAACGATTATCGGCGAGCGTTGGCAAGCGCCAGCTCAACATCGACCTTGCAGGCGATGCCGCTGCCGCTCAAGCCACCGAGGCTCCCGCCGAGCAGGAATACAAGACGTCGTGGTTCGAACTCGACGACGTGTTTTACGAGACACGCGGGCAAACCTGGGCGCTCCTGCACTTGCTGCAGGCGATGGAACAGGACTTCGGTGACGTACTCGACAAGAAGAACGCTCGGGTCAGCTTGCAACAGATCATTCGCGAGTTGGAAGCGACCCAGGATGCAGTATGGAGTCCAATGATCCTCAACGGTGACGGGCTCGGCTTCCTGGCCAACCATTCGCTGGTGATGGCGTCGTACGTCTCCCGAGCCAACGCCGCCATCATCGACCTCAGAACACT
>CBDTZM010000198.1:0-4769 GCA_965364915.1 uncultured Pseudomonadales bacterium
GATCCAATGGCGCCGGCCTCTCCGCAACCCTTCACGCCCAGCGGATTGTGCGTACACGGCGTGACCGTCGTGTCGACGGTGAAATCCGGCAAGTCATCGGCGCGCGGCATGCAGTAGTCCATGAACGAGCCGGTTTGCAACTGCCCGTGTTCGTCATAGATACCGTGTTCCAAGAGTGCCTGCCCCACGCCTTGGGCGACCCCGCCATGTACCTGGCCATCGACGATCATGGGATTGACGACGTGTCCAAAGTCGTCGACGGCGACGAAACTAACCAGCTCAACGACCCCGGTCGCCTCATCGATCTCCACCTCGGCCACATGAGTACCGGCCGGGTAGGTGAAGTTCTCCGGATCGTAGAAAGCCTTCTCCGACAATCCCGGTTCCAAGTCTTCCGGATAATCCGCCGGAACATACGCGGCGAAAGCGACCTCCTGGATGGTGACATTTTGGTTGCTGCTGGAGTAAACACCGTCCGCAAACGCCACGTTGTCGGCCTCGGTCTCCATCATGTGCGCGGCGATGATGCGGCCCTTGGCGATGATCTTGTCCGAAGCCATCACCAAAGCGGAACCACCGACCGCGATCGAACGCGATCCATAGGTGCCAAGGCCGAACTCGACGCGGCCCGTATCCCCATGGACGATTTCGACATCGTCATAGGGAACGCCGAGTTTGTCCGACACGACCTGCGCAAACGTGGTCTCATGGCCTTGTCCGTGGCTGTGCGAACCGGTGAAAACGGTCACGCTACCCGTCGGGTTCATGCGCACTTCACCGCTTTCGTAAAGTCCGACACCGGCGCCCAGCTGTATGGCGAGTTGCGATGGCGCGAGGCCACATGCCTCGATGTAGCACGCAAAACCGATTCCGCGACGTTTGCCGCGCTCGCGTGCATCCAAACGGCGCGCATCCATGCCTTGGTAGTCACAGTGCTCCAAAGCCTTGTCCAAACTGGCTTCGTAGTCACCCGTGTCATAGACCAATGCGACAGGTGTTTCGTAGGGAAAATCCCCCGGCTGAAGCATGTTGATGCGGCGCAAATCCGTCGGGTCTTTGCCGAGTTCCCGAGCCGCGGTCTCGACGATCCGCTCGACGACGTACGTTGCCTCAGGGCGGCCCGCGCCGCGATAGGCGTCGACTGGTGCGGTATTGGTGTAGACGCCCTGCACTTCGACGTAGATATTGGGGGTCTTGTACTGCCCAGCCATCAACGTGCCGTAGAGATAGGTCGGCACGGCTGAACCAAACAACGAGAGATAGGCGCCGAGATTGGCCGTCGTTTGCACCTTGAGCGCAACGAAGCGCCCATCGGCGTCGATGCCAAGCTCTGCATGGGTCACGTGATCGCGCCCGTGCGTATCGGCAAGAAACGATTCGCCTCGCTCAGCCGTCCACTTCACCGGCCGCCCAACCTTCTTGGCGGCCCAGATAACCGCGGTTTCTTCGGCGTAGACGGCAATCTTCGAACCGAAGCCACCTCCCACGTCCGGGGCGATGATGCGCAACTTGTGCTCCGGCGCGATCTGCACGAACGCCGACAATATCAACCGCTCGAGATGCGGATTCTGGCTCGTGGTGTACAGGGTAAATTGATCGGCAACCCGGTCATGACAGCCAAGCGCCGCACGGGGCTCTATCGCGTTGGGAATCAAGCGATTGTTGGTGATGTCGATCTGCGTGACATGCGCGGCAGACGCGAGCGCGGCTTCCGTCGCTGCCTTTTCACCCAGTTCCCAATCGTAGGCGAGATTGTCGACGACACCTTCGTGGATCTGCTCCGACTGGGCGGCCGAAGCAACGTCGACCACCGCGTTGAGTTCAGTGAAGTCGGTCACCACCAGCTCGGCGGCTTGTCTTGCCGTCGCAACGGATTCGGCGATCACGATCCCGTACGGTTCACCGACATAGTTGGTTTGCGTCACCGCAAGCGGCGGGTGCGGTGCGGCAACCATGTCGCTGCCGTCTTTCTGTTTGACGAGCCATCCGCAGGGAATGTCGCCTAGGCCATCGGCCGCGGTGTCCTGGCCGGTGTACACAGCCAACACGCCCTCGACCGCCATGGCTTCGCTCGCGTCGATCGCGCCGATCTTGGCGCGAGGGTATGGCGAGCGTAGAAACACGGCATATGCCTGGCCGGGTTGGTTGATGTCGTCCGTGTAGGTACCCAAGCCGGTGATGAAACGGATGTCTTCGCGACGCTTGACCGATGCGCCGATTCCGGTTGCTTCACTCATTGCCATCCCCTCACATGGTTTCTTGAGCTTGGAGCACGGCTTTCACGATGTTGTGATAACCCGTACAACGACAAATATTGCCCTCCAAGCCTTCGCGGACCGCACGATTGTCCAGCTTGTCGGAATTTTCTACGAGGTCGATGGCGCTCATGATCATACCTGGCGTGCAAAATCCACATTGCAGTGCGTGGCAATCGCGGAACGCCGCCTGCATCGGGTGCAGATCCTCAGGCGTACCGATACCTTCTATGGTGGTGATGGATTGGCCGTCCACTTGCGCCGCCAAGATCGCACACGCCTTCACCGCCCGGCCATCCAGATGCACCGTGCAGGCGCCGCACTGGCTGGTATCGCAACCCACGTGGGTGCCCGTCAAGCGTAGTTGCTCGCGCAGCACATCCACCAGCGGCGTGTTGGCTTGCGGCACGTCAATGTCGTGCGGCGTGCCATTTACCGTGATCGATATCTTCATGATTCTGTCCTACCTGACTCCCTAGTACGCCAACACCAACGCGACGACCAGCGCTGCCAACACCACCGCCCATATTTTCCATTGACCCGCAGACTCCGTTGGGCGATCCGCCGATTGCGCCGCATCGAGTTCCGCTGCCACAGGGTCAAGTTCCCCTTGGAAAGCCGAGAAGAAGTCATTTGCCATCTTGCGCGCCGCGGCGTCGATAAATCGCGAGCCAACTTGGGCGAGCTTACCGCCGACGCTCGCATTCACGTTATAGCGCAGCATCGTCGCATCGCCGTCTACAGCCAGGACGACGTTTGCAACCCCCTTACCAAAACCGGCGGGGCCGCCTTTGATGTCTGCGTTCAGCGAATAACTTTCCGGAGGAACCAAATCGGTGAGCTTGAGATTGGCTTTGAACGTTGCACTAACCGGTCCAATCTTAGCTTTGACGATCGCGGCGAATTCGTCGTCGGCAAGTTTTTCCATCGACTGGCAACCGTCGATGCACTTCGCAAGAACGTCGGGATCGTTGAGCGCTTGCCACACCGCCTCGCGGCTCGACCCAATGCGATACTCGCCCGACTGCTCCACGCGTGCCCCCCCAAATCGGACCAGCCAAGTTACGCCCGCCGCGGTCGTGTTTCAACAAATACCTGTTCGCGCGACGCTCAAATTTCTCCCAACGCCCGCGCACGCTCTAGTCGCGAGTTCTCGTCGTCACCGAGGTAGCGCATCGTCAACAGCAGGAACGCGCCGCTGACGGCAAACATCACGTACCCCCACATCATCGCGGATTGCAATGCTGCGCCAGCATCAAGACCACTTGCAATGTAGAGATCGCTGACTTGCCCCATCAAGAAAGGACCCAGCGCAAGTCCAATGAACGTGTTCATGAGAATGTAGTAAGCCGACGCGGTCGCCCGCATGCGCGGCATAACAAGATCGTTCACGGTGCTTGCCGCAGCGCCAATCCACATCGGCGAAAAGATGCTGAAGGCGAACGCGCAAGCGTACGCCACCCAGGCGTTGTCGGTCAGCAAGAACCACATTCCGAAGGGCGTCGAGAGCACAATCACCGCAACGCCCACCCACAACCTGGCGTTGACCATGCGTTCCTTCAACCGGTCGGACACGATGCCGCCGACCGTGATACCGAGCCAGCCGCCGACTGCCGCGCCTAGGCCCAAGATCAGGCCCGCTTCCACAAGATCGACCTGGTGTACGCGCAGCATGAACGGCGCAGACCAGAAACCAACGCCATAGGTCACAAACGAAATGGTCGGAAACCCGATGTTGACAAATACGAACGCCTTGGAACGGAACATCATGCCGAACGTGGCAGGGTCTTGGAGCTTCAAGCCATGCACCCAAGACACAGTCGCATAGACGCCGATGCCGAGCGCAATCCACTGTATGGGGCTCGCAACGACGGTATTTACGCCGTAAAAGCCCGCGCCGATCACCAGCATCGCGACCACGTTGAGCACGCCGGCGCGCATACCGCCCCGATAGATCAAGTTGAACAACGTGAACGGCGGCAGCACCGACAGTAGCGACAGAGCGGCCTCGCGAAACGGGTGCGGGTTTGGTTTGGTGATCAGCCCTTCGCTCAAACCCCGAATCGGCTCCTTCAACGTGCGCACCCATAGCGCGACCAAGAGGCCCGGTATACCGACCGCGAGAAAGGCCGCCTGCCACGCCTTGATGCCGAACGGGGCCAGGGCCGGATCCGGGTATGCGCTATGCCACGCCGTGACGATGGCGCCACCCAGGAACAACCCAAGGCCGGCGCCGATATAAATACCGCTCGAGTAGATGGCAAGCGCCGTGGCGCGCACTTTCGGCGAGAAGTAATCGGACAGCATCGAGAACGCCGCTGGTGTCGCGCTCGCTTCACCGACGCCGACACCGAATCGGAACCCGGCCAGGCTTGCGAAGTTCTGCGCCGTGCCCGAAAGCGCGGTCATGAGACTCCAGAAACCCAGCCCCACCGAGATGAGGCTTTTACGAGTCCATACATCCGCCAACTTGCCGAGCGGAATACCAAACACCGCATAGAACACCGCGAACGC
>CBDTZM010000199.1:0-4763 GCA_965364915.1 uncultured Pseudomonadales bacterium
GCGCCTCGGGGCCATGGCTCACGAGAAGGGCATCCGTGCCTGAAAAGCCTGCAAAAGCGATACAGGCGACTCGGTGCTCGGGATCGGGGGCACCCAGTGCCAGGTGGCGACCTAGCTCGTCGGAAAACAGCGAATCGACCAATGCGGAAGGGTATTCTGCGCCCTCGTGCCGACCGCTCGCCGACGCCGGTGCTTTGCGCCAACGCAGCAGCAGCGGGCCGTCCTTTCGAGGATTGGTTGCACCCTTCGGAAGTTGCGCCACGGTTTCCGGCGACACGACAATTTCTCGTGCGTTGGCGGCATTCTCGACCTCAACCACCTTGTTGGCGGCCGGACCCAGCAGCACGAGCTCGCGGTGCGGTTTACCGACCAAAAAGAAATCAGCTTTTCCGGAGTGCAAGCCGATTGACATCGAGAGTCTTAGAGGGCCAACCGACGTGGCGATTTCGGCCGTACCGCGCAGTACCCGGCGCATCTCGACGGCCGCACTCGCTGCCTGCGTCGCATGGCACTCGCCTCGAAAGAAAAGCAATAGCGCATCGCCACCGAACTTGAGCAACGAGCCGCCGCGCTGGTCGGCGATATCCAGCATTTGTGAAAATACCCGGCTGAGCGTCTCAACCAATTCTTCGCCACCCACACGCCCGCGTTGCGCAAGACGTTCACCGAGCGCAGTGAAGCCGGATATGTCGGCGAAGCAGAGCGTACCCTCATACTGACGCCAGAGTTTTTCCGGGGACTCGTCGGCCCATTCGAGTGCAAGCTCGGGAACATGGCGACGCAGGTCACTCATCCCTTCCCCTCAACTCGTCCGTCACCGGAATGTCCATCCTTCCCTCCCTTCCTGGGCTCACGCCCACAGCCGGTTGTTGGCTTGCCAGCCTACTGCCACCATGCTACTAAGATAAGCAAAGCACGTTTGGCCAAACTTTCGGCCAGTGACAGAGGACCTAAGCATGCCCACCAATCGAAGAGAGTTCCTGAGTAGCGTAACCGCAGGTACTGCACTCGTGACGATGCCCACCTTCCTGTCGAGCTGCGGCGTCGATCCCGCCACAAACACCGGCACCCCCACGCCGGCCAATCCTTTTCTCGAGTGGTTTGCCGTCGATGAGGCGACCCTCGCGCGCGTGATGAGCGAGCTGACGGCCAACGGCGCGGATACCGCCGAGCTCTACTTCCAACACACCCGCAACACGTTCCTGCGGTTGGAAGACAGCCTGGTCAACATGGCCAACACCCGCATCGAGCAAGGCGTGGGCCTGCGCGTCGTGGTGGGCGAGCAGACCGGTTATGCGTTCAGCGAAGATCTCACGTTGGAATCCATGCTCGCCGCGGCGAGGACGGCGGCAACCATCGCAACAGGCAAGGCATCCGCGCCGCAGGCGTTCAACCCACACGGGATGGGCGATCTCTACACGGTCAAATTGCCCTGGTCCGACGTCGGTATCGATCAGAAGCTGCCCGTTCTGCAGCAGATCGACGACCTGGCTCGGGCGTCCGATCCGTCCGTCAACAAAGTCACCGCCACCTGGATGGACGCCGATGAGCGCGTGTTGATCGCGACGCTGGACGGACGGTTGATCGTCGATCACCGCCCCATGACGCGCCTGAGCGCGTTCGTCACGGCCATCAAAGACGGCGAGTCACAGTCGGGCAGCGCCAACATCGCCGCGCGTGATGACCTCAATTGGTATACCCAGGAACGCATCAAGACGATGGTGAAACAGGCCGTCGATCGCACGATGATCCAGTTCGACGCCGTCCGGCCACCGGCAGGCGAAATGCCGGTGGTACTGGCTGCCGGCGCCAGCGGCATCCTCCTGCACGAAGCCATCGGTCATGGCATGGAAGCCGACTTCAACCGCAAAGGCACCAGTATCTATACGGACATGATCGGTAAGAAGGTCGCAGAACCGTTCGTGAACATCATCGATCAAGGCACGCTCGCGGGCATGCGGGGCGCGTTGAATGTCGACGATGAAGGCAACCCGTGCGGACGCACGGAGTTGGTCGAGAACGGCATCTTGCGCTCTTACCTGCACGACACCATCAGTTCGCGCCAATACGACGTCGCGACTACCGGGTCGGGCCGGCGTCAGTCGTACAAGTTCGAGCCAATGCCGCGCATGACGTGCACCTTCATGGAAAACGGGCCGCATACGAACGACGAAATCATCGCTGCCGTCGATCACGGCATCATCGCCGAGACTTACACGAACGGCCAGGTGCGCATCGGCGAAGGGGACTACACGTTCTACGTCAAAACCGGTTGGCTGATCGAAAAAGGCAAGGTCACCGCCCCTATCAGAGACGTCAACATCATCGGCAACGGACCGGAAGACCTCACGCGCATCACCATGGTGGCAGACAACGCCGAGATGGATGCGGGTGGCTGGACCTGCGGTAAAAACGGCCAGAGCGTCCCGGTTTCACTCGGCATGCCGAGCGTGCTGGTCTCGAAAATGACGGTCGGAGGTCAAAATGTTAGCTGATCTTCAAAGCCGGGCTAACGACGCCGTCACACTCGCCAAGGCAGCGGGCGCCGACGACGTGTGGGCAGCGGCCCAGCAGTCGCGCAACGTCACGTTTGCCTACCGGGACGGCGAGCTCGAAACCGTCAAAGACAACACCGCGCGGGTGCTCGCCATCCAGGTGTACGTGGACGACCGCTATTCTTCCAGCCAAACCACAGATCTGAACCCGGACAGGTTAGCCGGTTTCTTGAAAGAAGCCGTTGCCACCACACGGGCACTGCAAGCGGATCCGTTCCGCAAGATCACGCCCGCTGCGCTCTTTGCCAAGAGACCGCAAGTGGACCTCGATTTGCTCGACCCGCAGGTGAGCGCACTCAACCGGGAACGCCGACAAGCTTGGTGCGTCGCGCTCGATGAAGCCGCGCGCGATCACGCACGCATGATATCTGCGACGTCGCGGGTCAGCGACGGCACCAGCTGGTCTGCGTGGGCTAGCAGCAACGGGTTCGAACACACGCGGGAAACCACGTTCATTTCCATGTCGGCCGGCGTCACGTTGAGGGATCAAGGCGACAAGCGGGTATCGGGCGGTTGGGGTGCGGGTGGTCAGCATATCGACGCGGTGCCCGGCGCCGACGAAGTCGCGCGCAGGGCGCTGGAACTCGCTGACGCACGTCTTGGTGCCGAAAAAGGACCGACAGCCAAGACCAACATGATTGTCGACGCAAGAGTTGCGGGGCAACTGGTCGGCCGACGACTACTCGCCGCGGCCCGGGCGAGCCAAGTTCAGCAAGGCAGATCGTATTGGGGAGACCTGATCGGTAAACGCGCGTTCAGTAAGACACTGACACTCATCGACGACCCGCTCATTCCGCGCGGACTCGGTTCCCGGCTTTACGACCGAGAGGGCATTGCCGCGCGGGTGCTTCCGATCGTCGAAGAAGGTGTGGTGAAGAACATCTACGTCGACACCTACTATGGCCGCAAGACCAACATGGCACCGACGACCGGCGCACCGTCCAACGTACGGGTCAAGCTTGGAACGAAATCACTGAACGAGCTAGTCGCCGAGGCGGGGACCGGTATCTACGTGACGGGATGGCTCGGCGGCAACGCAGACGGTACAACCGGTGACTTCTCGTTCGGCCTGCAGGGGCATTTGATAGAGGGCGGCAAAATCGGCGCACCGGTCAGCGAGATGAACGCGACCGGTAATTTGCGGGATCTCTTCAATCGACTGGTGCAGGTGGGTAACGACCCCTACCCTTACTCAACGACGCTCGCGCCGTCACTGATGTTTTCCGACGTGGAGTTTTCGGGCGCATAAAGCAACAACCTGGCGGAACAACAACATGAAGAAACTCGCCTTCGTCTTCCTCGTCATCACAACGGCTGGCTGCGACACCCCAGACGTTACAGCGCCACAAGATGCGGATTCTGCCGCCGCCAGCCTTTCTCAGAACGTCGATTGGTCTAGCCACGGCCTAACCGCAGACGAGCAGCGACACTCGCCATTGGCCCAGATCAACGACGCCAACGTTGGTGGGCTCGGGCTCGCGTGGAGCTATGACACCGGTCAGTTCCGTGGCCACGAAGCCACGCCGCTCGTCAAGGACGGTGTCATGTACGTCACCGCCTCCTGGAGCGTTGTGCATGCCCTCGATGCCAGGACCGGCGAGCTGCTTTGGGTGTTCGACCCTGAGGTGCCGAAAGAACTGGGACGCTACGCGTGCTGCGGTGTGGTCAACCGCGGCGTAGCGCTCACCGAAGACTCGGTTATCTTCGGTACGCTGCACGGATGGTTGATCAAGCTCGATGCTGCGACCGGTGAGGTGGTCTGGAGGGTGGACACCACGAATCGTGAGGTTCACTACACCATTACCGGGGCGCCGCGCATCGTCAAGGACAAGGTGATCATCGGCAATGGCGGCGCCGAGTATGGCGTGCGTGGTTATGTTAGCGCCTACGACATAGCGACAGGAGAACTAGACTGGCGTTTCTTCACGGTCCCCGGGGACCCATCCCTGCCGTTCGAACATCCCGAAATGGAGGTGGCGGCGAAAACTTGGAACGGCGAGTGGTGGCACGTCGGCGGTGGTGGTACGGCGTGGGATGCCATCGTTTACGATGCCGAACTGAACCTGTTGTACGTCGGTACTGGCAACGGCTCTCCATGGTCGCGCACGCTGCGTAGTCCTGGCGGCGGCGACAACCTGTATCTGAGTTCGATTCTCGCTCTCAATCCGGACGATGGCCGGCTCGTTTGGCACTACCAAACGACTCCGG
>CBDTZM010000200.1:0-4753 GCA_965364915.1 uncultured Pseudomonadales bacterium
AAAAACCGTATCGTCACCGAAAGAGGCGCCCGCCTCGCGACGCGCGCCTTCAATGGCAGCGGTGAGATCCGCTTCGCTCTCTACGATGCGCATACCGCGGCCACCGCCGCCGGCGGCGGCTTTGACGAGCACGGGGTAGCCAATGGCCTTTGCGGCAGCTTTTGCGTCGTCGTTCGGGCCGAGTTCCTTGGCCGGTAGCGTCGGCACGTCGGCATCGACCATCAACGCTTTTGCGGCTAACTTGTCACCCATCTGACGAATCGCGTCCGACGAGGGCCCAATCCAGGTGAGCCCTTGCTGCATGACCGCGTCGGCGAATGCGGCGTTTTCCGATAAGAACCCATAACCCGGGTGCACCGCATCGGCGCCGGTGGTTGCGCAGGCGGCCAATACCTTATCTGCGTCCAGGTACGTTTGTGCAGAGGTGCGGCCGTCGAGCGCGATCGCCATATCCGCTTCTTTGACGAACGGCGCGTTGGCGTCGCTGTCGGCGTATACCGCCACGGTGGCGATACCCATATCTTGAGCGGTACGAAAGATGCGCCGCGCGATCTCGCCGCGATTGGCGACTAAGAGTTTGGTAATGGGTTTGATGATTACATCCGCCATGTGCCGAACTCCTTCGTGCCGTTGACTGCTTTGTTGTGACAGGCCGATAAAGCGAAGCCGACGATGTCTCGAGTATCGCGCGGGTCGATCATGCCGTCGTCGGAAACGCGCGAAGTCGCGAAGAGCCCCTTAGAGCGTTCCTCCGCCCAGTGCTCTGCGGTTTCCGCGCGTTTGGCATTGGCTTCTTCGTCGAATTCGATGCCACGCCGCTCTGCGGAACGTCGCCCGATGATGGTCATTACGCCGGCCATCTGCTTCGGCCCCATGACCGCGATCTTGGCCGTCGGCCAGATGAACGTGAAACGCGTGCCGAAAGCACGGCCGCTCATGCCGTAGTTGCCCGCGCCATAGGAAGCGCCGACGATCACCGTCACGTGTGGCACGGTCGAGTTGGTCACGGCGTTGATCATCTTCGAACCGTTCTTGGTGATGCCGCCCTGCTCGAAATCGGTACCGACGATGTAGCCGGTGATGTTGTGCAGGAACAGCAGCGGTACGTCGATCTGATTGCACAGCTGAATGAACTGCGAGGCTTTGTCCGATGACTCTGACATGAGGGCCCCGTTGTTACCGAGGATGCCGACGGGATAGCCGTGTATTGAGGCCCATCCTGTCACAAGCGTCGGTCCGTAGCGCGGTTTGAACTCTTCGAATCGGGAACCGTCGACGATGCGGGCGATAACCTCGCGCATGTCGAACGGTTTGGTGAGATCTTCACCAACAACGCCCAACATTTCGTCGGCATCGTACAACGGCTCGTCGGCCGGTAGCGTGGGACCTGGTCCTTGTTTGCGCCAGTTGAGGTGTGCGACCACCTCACGGCACAGTCGTATCCCGTCCATCTCGTTTTCGGCAAGGTAGTCTCCCAGACCTGAGATGCTGGTATGCATATCGGCGCCGCCCAGCGCTTCTGGATCGGCATCCTCGCCGGTGGCCATCTTGACCAGCGGCGGGCCCCCGAGCGAAACCATCGCCTGGTTCTTCACGAAGATGTTGTAGTCGCTCATGCCCGGTTGATACGCGCCGCCGGCGGTCGAAGCGCCAAACACTACCGAAATCGTCGGGATGCGCATCTTGGAGAGTTCGGTGATTTCGTAGAACAAACGTCCCGATTCGGCAAAATGGCCGCCTTCGCGCTGAATCGCAGCCTCCGGATCGCCACCGCCGCCTTGACCGCGCAGATCCGCGCCGGCGGACTCCACAAACTGTACGTAAGGCATGCGGTTCTCGCGCGCGATCTCTAAGCCGCGCATGAGCTTCTTGGAGTTGAACTGATTGAACGCACCGGCGCGCACAGACGGATCGTGCCCGAGAATCACGCATTCCACGCCTTCGATGACGCCGATGCCGACGACGAATCCGGAACCCACCTCGTAGGCCGAACGCCAGGCGGCAAGGGGGCTGATTTCGAGAAACGGCGAGTCGCGATCCAGCACCCAGCCTATGCGGTCGCGAATGGCCATCTTATTGCGACTATGCAGGCGCTCCATCGCTTCTTCGCCGCCGCCTTGAGCGGCTTGTTCGTAGAGATCATCGAGCTGGCTCAACTTCTCGAGCATCTCCGACCGATTCTGTTTGTACGTGTCCGATCGGGTGTCTAGGTTCGATTCGAGGACGGCCATTGAGTCTTCTCCAACGTCAGTTCTTTCCGGTCACATCTCGAAGGCGCGCTGGTACGCGTCGCGCTCGGTGATACGGTCCCAGTATTTTTTGATGTTCGGCGTGAACGCCTCGTCGATGTCCAGGGATTGTGCCAGTACCAAGCAATAGACGATGCAGATGTCGGCAATCGTGAAGCGCCCGGAACACAGGTACTCGCGATCGGCGGTCGCTGCTTCGACACAGCGCAGTCGTGCCAAGAACCACTTTCTGTAGTCGTTCGCGACCTGCGGATTGCGAGTTTCTTCCGGTTCGAGGCGCGTGTATCTCAGAAACAACGTTTGTGGAAACGTCAGCGTGGCATCGCTTCGGTGCAACCAATTGAGGTATGACCCGTAGTCCTTTTCGTCCTTGCCGACCGCGAGATCGGTCGGTCCGTAGGTGTCGACGAGATATTGGCAGATGCCGGCCGACTCGGTCATGTGCACGTCGCCATCAATCATGCACGGTACCGTCCCAAGGGGATTGATTTCCTTGTAGCCCTCATGAAGGTAACGCGGCGGAAACGGCATGGTCACTAGCTCGTAATCGATGCCCATTTCTTCGAGCGTCCAGAGCGGACGCATGGAACGTGCGCGCAGGCAGTGGTAGAGCTTGACTGTCATGGTCCTCCCAGAACCTCAAAATCAGGTTAGCCAGGAGGTGCAGCGAAAGCGCGGACCTCCTCTTGTTGTTCTATCGGCCTTTTCTACGGGCGCTCGAAATGCCCTATGCGGCGCTTTCGCGCGTCAGCGCATCGCCCTCACGCCACGGCGAAATTTGACCTTCGTAAACGGCCGAGCCGGCGCGGAAGTGAGATGCCTCATCCAGCGTCTCGACGAACGGCATGTCGATCGGATATACGGCTTCGACGCTCGGTAAGGGTCCGGCTTTCGACACGTGACCCCAGAGCGGATGTCCGACGACTTCTTCGGCGATGCAGGCGGCTTCGATCACCTTGTCGAGGTCGTAACCCGTCTCGATGCCCATCTGGTGGCACATATGCACGAAGTCTTCGGTCGGTACGTGGCCCGCGGCTCGGCCGTTGCCACAGTAAGGGCAGCCGCCCATGCCTCCGAGCGAGGTATCGAATTCCGTGGCGCCGAGCATGAGCGCCTCGTAGAAGCTTGCGATGGAGGTACCTCGGGTGTTGTGCAGGTGCATGTGGAAGGTCGTGATTTCCGGATATTTGTCGCGAATCGCCAGCATGGTCTCGCGTACCGTGTGCGGCATGTTCCAGCCCATCGCGTCGAGAAACGAGCACCTATTGACCTTCAGTCCGGCCTCGTGCCACTTGTCCACCATGAGATCGAGCAACCCCATGCGTTGCTCGAGGTCGAACGGCCCCTCGAAATTGGAACCGAACGGATTGCCGAGCGCCACGGAACCAGCCTCCGCGCCTGCGCCCACCGCCGCGGCAATCGACGCATCCATGCTCGCTATCTGTTCGGCCTGCGTGCGGTTGTAGTTGCGACGCGCGAACGAATCGCAAAGCTCGACGTGCGTGCCGTAATGTTTGCGCGTGCGCACGTCGATCTTGGGATAGTAGGCATCAGCCCGGTCGTAGCCGCGCTTATTGAACACGACCGCGGTGTAGTTGACCCCGGGTTTTGGTTCGAACTGCTCGGCAATCTCGTCCACGCACGCCATCGACGGCGTCCATTTGGGATGGGCAAAGGATCCGATCGCGATGGTTTTGGCACCCATTTCGCCGATGGCGTCCAGTAGGCGCAGTTTCTCGGCAACCGGAATATCCGGACTCTCGATCTGCAAGCCTTCGCGCATGGTGTCGTCCGTGATCGTCACGGATTTTGGCATTGAGCTGCTCATCTGTTCTTGCTCCCCGAAAACTCAAGCTTACAGTTTTAGCAAGCGCGGCGCTCTGCGTCGAGGGCAGTTTGCTTAGCAACTCACGTATCCCGCCCGGGTGCGGAGGGTTACCTAAGCCGGTTTACTGCAGTTTCCGAGAGCGCCAAGGTACGTTCGATGCGCGAGCGCATCTCGTCCAGGTCAATGCCATCCGTGCTCTTCTTGCCCTCGCAATAGCGGGCATAGACCCCGTGTACGATCGCGGCGCTTTTCCAGCGGTTGAAGCCGACGTAGTAGTCGAGGTTCGACAGATCGCGACCCGTCCGCTCGGCGTAGCGTTCGGCAAGTTGGGTACGCGTCGGAAATCCTGCCGGTGCCGTCGCGGCTTCGGGTGGCGGCGGTTCCGCGTCCGTGGGATCAGGCCATTGGTTCAGCGCGTACGCCAGGTCGGCCAGCGGGTCGCCAAGCGTGGAGATCTCCCAATCCACGACGGCGGCGATTGCGCAATCGCTACCAACCAGACAGTTGTGCACCCCGTAGTCGCCGTGCACCACGCGAGCTGGGCCCTGTTCCGGAATGTTGTCCAAGAAAAACTGTTGCAGTTCGTGTGCTCGCGGATCGTCGAACTGGGCCGGTTCGACCGACGACGTCCAGGATCGATACCAGGTTTTCAGTTGCCGGCCAACATAGTTCTCCT
>CBDTZM010000201.1:0-4748 GCA_965364915.1 uncultured Pseudomonadales bacterium
CGACAAATTGGTCCACATCGTATTTGTACGAGTTCTCCGTGTGGATCGCCTCTCCTTGCCCGAACGCAATCGTTGCTCCGCCCAGTTCGATGGTTTGTGCCGTCTGGCTTTCGAGAAACATCTGGATACAACCCAGCGGTTCGTTGTAGGAGGCGCGATGACGAAAACGCTCTAATTCGAATCCCGCGTCTAACACGTCGTTGAGATGCTGCAGTAGGTTGAGATTGAATCGCGCCGTTGTGCCGGCGCTGTCGTTATACGCGGCTTCCAGCACATCGACGTCCTTCTTGCGGTCGACGCCCACCAACAAATGGCCGCCGGCACCGAGTGTGTGCGCTACGTTGCTCAAGAATCGAGCCGCCCCGGCCGGTTCGAAGTTACCGATACTGGATCCGGGGAAGAAGCCAAATTTGTCGTGGTCAGCCACCAACGGCGGCAATTCGAATGGTTCGGTGAAATCCGCACAAGTCGGATAGACGTGCAGCCACGGATAATCCTTATGCAATTCGGAGGCGTTACTTTCCAGATGGTCTCTCGAGATGTCCACCGGCAAATACGCGTCCGGGTGCAGGCATTCCAAGAGCTTGCGAATCTTGAGGCTCGACCCGGAGCCATACTCGACCAAACAACCGCCTTCACCGACGAGACCGTGCACCTCGTCCAGGTGTTGATCGAAAAGCCGCATTTCGGTTTTCGTCAGGTAGTATTCGGGTAGCTCGGTGATGGCTTCGAACAGTTTGGATCCGCGTTCGTCATAGAAGTATTTTGGTGCGATGAACTTCGGTACGCTCTGCAAACCTTCGAGTACTTCGTCCAACATGTCGCTGGACGCCGGTTGCAGATCGAAGAAGGCGTAGCCGTTCGCCGCCTCTGGACTAGACATCGCGAGCGAGCCTTATACCCGTGAACTGCCAGCGATCGGGTGGATAGAAGAAGTTCCGGTAGCTTGCGCGGACATGGCCACGCGGCGTTGCGCACGAACCGCCGCGAAGTACCAGCTGACTCGACATGAATTTGCCGTTGTACTCACCGAGCGTACCGGGCAGCGTTCGATACCCGGGATAAGGCCCGTAGGCGCTCGACGTCCATTCCCAGGCATCGCCGAACAGTTGACCCTGCATGCCCGCACCCGCCGGGTGGAGTATGTCTGCCTCCAGGAAGTTGCCGGCGCCGGGGTCGAGACCGGCTGCGGCGGCTTCCCACTCGAACTCCGTGGCTAGCCGATAGCCCGCCCAGCGTGCGAAAGCATCGGCCTCGAAACCGCTGACGTGCACCACCGGATCGTCGATCACCAGCGTGCGTTCGCCCGCCAGGCGGTACTCGAACCAAACGCCCGCTCGTTCGCTCCAATACAGGGGGTGGCGCCATCCCGCTTCCTGAACCTTGGCCCAGCCTTCTGCCATCCACAACGTTGGGTCGTCATACCCGCCGTCGGCCATGAACTCGAGAAACTCGCCGTTGGTCACCAAGCGTTCGGCCAACGCGAAAGACCTCAGCAGAACGTCGTGTCTCGGCCGTTCGTTGTCGAAGCAAAAATCGTCCTGGTCCTTACCGATTGCGACGACCCCACCGGCGTAGCTCTGAAAGGCCAAGGGTGCGGCGGGACCTTCAGTGCGTGGCGGATCTGTGCTCGCCAGATCGCTCCGGTAACAGGGCTTCAACGGATTGCGACCCAAGGTGACCTTGAGGTCGGTCAAGATCAGTTCTTGGTGCTGCTGTTCGTGATTGAGCCCCAACTCGACGCGCTCATTGAGCGCCCGGTCTTGCCTCTCCAACAGGTTCGCCAGCGCCGCATCGACCTGATGACGATAGTCGAACACCTCTTCCACTGTAGGTCGCGACAGCAACCCACGGCGAGACCGCGGATAGGGTTGTCCGATGCCGTTGTAGTACGAATTGAAAAGATCTTCGTAGCTTTCGTGCACGGGCCGGTAACCGTCGACGAACGCTTTCAATACGAAGGTTTCGAAAAACCAGGTGGTGTGGGCGAGGTGCCATTTAGGGGGGCTGGCATCAACCATCGGTTGCACCCCGTAGTCTTCGACAGCAAGCGGTCGGCACAGCGCCTCGGTTTGGGCGCGCACAGCGGCGTAGCGAGCGGCGAGAGGGTCAGCGAGTCTTGCCGTGGCCGACATAGCGATCCTTATTCGGTTTGCGCGTCGCACGCTCGCGCGTCATGACACGGAACGCAGGTACCGAAACGCGGCCACAAGCGTTTCAACCTTGTGGGGCATCTTGATGAAGCCATGGTAATGGCCCCTTGGATCGATCACCACAATGTTACCGGAATGATCGACGGTAAAATTACCCTCTGTACCGGAACGACTGTCAGGCACTTTGGCAAACACGACGTGCACAGCTTGAGCAAACTTAGCCAGTTCCAGGAGTTCACCGCGCACCCCCAGAAAACGCTCCGAGAACGCGCGCACGTACACGGCAAGGCTTTCGCGATCATCGCGTTCCGGGTCAACGCTCACCAGCACGCCGCTGAAGGCGGCACCACTTGCGAGCAGCCGCCGTTCCGCTTGGGCCATCACCGACAGGGTCGTTGGGCAGATATCCGGACAATTGGTAAAGCCAAAGAACACGAACGACCACCTGTCTTCGAGATCCTCTGCAACAAAACCGTCGCCTCGATGCGTCTCCAGTTGGAAATCGCCAAGCGCACGCGGCTCCGGAAGGATGAAAACACCTTGCTCGCGAAGCTCGTCCAGGCTCGGCACGCGCTCACGTGTAACGCTATACACGAACATGCCAACGACCGTTGCGATGAAGGCCAAACACAGGCCGAGCGTCTTCTGCAGCGGGGTCACAGCCACTTCAATGATGAGCCTCTTCCCGCTTAGCAAGATACGCGCGGTAGTTTACTGTAACGAGTACCGCCAACAACAACGCGCCACCCGCGTTGTGCGACGTCGCCACCCACAGCGGCAAGACCAACACGACGTTCAAAATCCCCAACGTGAGCTGTAGGGCCAGCAGGCCCAGCACCCAGGAAGCCAAACCGCTGTTGGTCTGCCACAAACGCCAACCGAGCCAGCCGACGACGACCACGGTCAGCAATGCGCCGACGCGATGCACGACCTGTATCGCGATACGGGCATCGCTTTCGAGCAGGCCTCCAAGGTAGTTGGGTCCGGCGGCCTGCAACACGTTGAAGCCGTGCGCCAAATCCATGGCCGGTAGCCATGCCCCGTGACAGGTGGGAAAATCCGGGCAGGCGAGCGCTGCATAGTTTGACGTCACCCACCCGCCCAGGGTGACCTGCAAAACAACGACGACAAGCGCCGCCAGCGCGTGGGCCGAGAGCTTACCTTGCGTGCTATAGCGGCTGGGCGCGAGTAGCCAGAGCAGCGCCAACGTCGTGAAACCGCCCAGTAAGTGTGCCGTGACCACCTGCGGCCATAACTTCAGGGTCACCGTCCATGCGCCAAAAGCACCCTGCAAAATGACCATGAAGACCAGTGCGACAGGCAACTTCAACGGCACGGCGCCGCGGTATCTGTACGCCAAAGCGGCAATACCGATGATCAACGCCCCCAACGCAGTCGCAAAATAGCGATGCACCATTTCAGCCCACGCCTTGCCGACCTCCACGGGGGCTTCGCTAAACCGGGACTCTGCTATGCGAATCTCTTCTGCTGTTTCGGGAACGCTCAAGTATCCGTAGCAGCCAGGCCAATCCGGACAACCTAGACCGGCATCAACCAACCGGGTGAAAGCGCCGAGCACCACCACCACCAGAGCCAGCGCCACCGCCACGAGCGTAAACCGCAATAGCCGCCTGGCTTGAACTTCGCTACCCAATCTGAGACACCTTCAATAATCTTTTCAAATCGTCCAACACCGGCCTTGGCTCGGTGTCCAGTGCATACCTCAAGACGACGTTACCGATGGGATCGACGATGTAGACCCCCGGCGCCAGAACCCCGGACGTGCCGCTTCTCAAGAAGCGCAGCGCCGGGAAGCGATCTCTTACCCGCTGATACGGCGACGAACTCATCGCCACCAGTCCGCGTTGCACGCGTTCGGCATCCTTGTTCAACAACAAGTGCAGTTGGCGAAGCCCCACCAGGGTTTCTTCGCAGGCCGCCTCACAGTCTTCCGTGACCATCCATATCCACCAGGTGCCTGCGTCGTGCAGAACCCTGCCGTCGGGGCCTTCCAGCGCAAGGTCCGCCGCCTTCACCGCATCGACGAATTCACCGTTGTTGGTGGTATCCAACTGCACATTGCCCGCCAAGTAGAACAGGATCCAGGCAGCGCCAACCGACAAAAGCGGAAACGTCACCAGCATGATCACCACTTGCACGCGGTTCCTTTTCAAACCCGTCACGTCATCCATCGATCGTTCTTCTATACCTCCAAATCCAAAAGCCGTAGCCGCAAACCAACACCAGCGCCAGACCGAACCATTGCACCGCGTATCCCAAGTGCCTATCGGGCGACAGCGACGTGCCGATGGTTGAGACCGTGCCGGGCACCGTCACCTCCGGCAGCACCCCCCGGTCGGAACTTGCGGCCAACCATCCCCGGTTCACCAGATACCGAGAACCGCTTTCATCGAGGAAACTCGACACCACCCAGTACCCTGCCCGGCCTTGGTGCACTTGGTTGTCTACCAGGAAGCTCGTCCCTTCAAAGCGGCCAACCAACAGCACGCGCTCGAACATCAGCGGTTCAGCCTGCGGTGCTGCTGCTTCCGCCGCCATGCGTTCGAAGTAGGCGTCCCGCAGCTCGACCTTGGT
>CBDTZM010000202.1:0-4745 GCA_965364915.1 uncultured Pseudomonadales bacterium
TTTGCACCCAAGCGATACAGTATCTGCGCCAGCAGTACGTGAACCTCGCTGTTGGGTGGTGAGGCCTCCCCCGCCTGTGTGAGGAGCGTTCGTGCCTGTTCTAGATCACCCTGCATGAACGCGAGCCGTGCTAGGCCAAGGCGGGCATATCCCCTGTCCGGTTCGAGCGCTTGCGCTCGTCGATAAACCCGGCTCGCCTGCGGCGCCATGCCGATTCGCGTCAACGCGTCCCCATAGGCGATGCACAGCGAATAGTCGGCCGGGTTCAGAAGATAGGCTTTCGCAAAAAACCCGAGTGCTTCGTCAGCGGCGGAACTCGCCAGCGCCGCAAGATAAGGCCAGCGATAGTCTTGCGGGTTGAGGCTTGCCGCCCGCACGTAACTATCGCCGGCGTTCGGGTGCAATCCGTGGGCATGCAGGACCATGCCCAGGTGTCCCCAGGTTTCGGCATCTTTCGGATCCTGCTGCACCGCGACAATAGAGGCTTCGATCAGGCTTGCCACTTGCGGTTCTAGATCCGAGGTGTCTATAGCGACGATCTCGGCGCGTGCCGGCATTCCGAACATGGCACCGCATAACAAAGCCACGCCCGCGAACCAAACGGGTCTCGGTTTCCAGAGTGCGAAACTCACCTCCATCTAGTCCACCTTGCGGCCTTGTCCTTTGCGCAACTCGAAGTACTGATTGATCCCTGGAACGGTAAATTGTTCGAGCGCCCCGTCAGGCCAGACTACCACCAGTTCGTCTACTTGCTCGACCTCCCCCAATCCGAAATGCACGATCGCATCCGCGCTGGATAGGTAGCTCGTCGTGTGAATCACCGGCCTGACAAGCCAACGCTTACCGAGTCGAACTCGCACGACTGCACCGATGGCGTCGCGACCGGCTTCCAATACCCTCGCCTGCAGCCATTTGCCGAGTTTGGCTACCTGGTTGTCAAAAACCCGGGCCGCACCATTGGCATTGGTCACCACCAAATCCAGATCCCCGTCGCGATCGAGATCCACCGCAAGCAACCCTCGGCTGACCGCTTCCTGCGCACAGAAAGGGCTTGCGGCACAGGCGTATTCGAAGATCCCCGTGCCGCTGTTTGCCAGCAGCAGATTGGCCTCGCCGTAATGTTCGGCAAAGGTTTCGCGCGCGCTTTTCCGCGCTTCGGTCGTTGGCATGCGAGGCTGGGGCGCGGATTTACGAACCCGGCCATTGGCAATGGCCACATCAAGGTCGGCGTCGTGGTCCATGTCCAGAAACGCGACACCAAACCCCGTGTACGGCACACTGACGGGGCCCAGTTGTGCACGAATCGTAGCGTCCATCATGGCGCCATCACCGGTGCTGGTGTACAGCGTGTTCGATTCCCGGTCGACGTGGGTCAGCAACACATCGAACGCCGCATCGTCGTTGATATCGCCCAATGCAATCCCCATCCCGGCTTCCGGCTCACCGAACAGGTTGACGGCAACGCCCCACAGCACGCCCTGCTCGTCGAACGTGCCGTCGCCTCGATTGATCCACAAGTAATTGGGGTGGCCGTCGTTCGCAACCAAGATATCGGCGCGGCTATCCTGGTCGAAATCCATGCATACCACTCCGAGCGCGGGATTCCTTACCCGTCCGATGCCGCTCGCCTCGGTGATATCAACGAAGCGGCCATCGCCCGTGTTCCGAAATACCCGATCAGGCAGGCTCGAATACACGTTGGGCGGGCAGTAGTCGGCGGTACCTCCCCGGGTGCTGCACTTCTGATGCTCATCCGGGGCCACATAGGTGGCAACAAAAAGGTCCAGGTAGCCATCGTGATCGATATCGCAGAAAGTCGCGGAACTCGACCAGGTGCTGGCGTCAATACCTGCCGTTGCGGTCACATCCGTAAACGTGCCGTCGCCATTGTTCCGCAGCAGACGATCGTCTTCCAGGTTGGTGAGGTAGAGATCGAGATCGCCGTCATTGTCGATGTCGCCAAGCGCGGCTCCCATGCCGTGACCCGGATTGTGTAGGTTTGCTTGTTTGGTGACGTCCTCATAGTCGCCTCGGCTCGTTCGCCGAAACAGTCGGCCCGTGCCCGGCAGGCCGCCGACGAAGTAGATGTCGAGATCGCCATCTTGATCGTAGTCGAATACCGCAACCCCGGACCCCATCACTTCTGGGATTCGATACGCACCGGAAAGACCGGAGTCGTGAACGTACCGTAGCCCTAACGAATCGGTAACGTCGACGAACAACGAGTGAACAGCTCGCTCATCGGCATTGCCTCCTAATACCGACAGAGAGCAGTAGAAAAATAGCAACGCGGCCGCAGACGCGACCCCGTTTCTGCTAACGACGTTTGTGCCAGCTCGGCATCCAGTTCTCGTCCGAATCACCGGACTCATCCATCTTGCGAGCGGCCCTCAGTACCAACGGCATCGAGTAGTTGCCTTCATGACAGGCATACTCATACACGTCGTCGTCCGTCCTGCGCATCTGCTGACGTGCCGTGAAAGGCGCATCATAAGATTCCGGATCGTCTACCGTGTATTCGTACTGCAAAGTATCCTCGTCCAGACGCGTAAAACGCTCGGTCAAGACCACGTTCTGTCCGGTGCCATAAGGCGTCGCGTACTGCTTGAAGTTGGTGGTGGTGACGACAAACGTATCACCATCCCACGCGCCCGTTGAGAAGCCTTTCCAGAAACGTGTGTCGGCCGGCACGCTGCCACCGCCATCGGTGGGGATGATGCGATGATCGTTGACCATTTCCACTTGCACGGCGACGTGGCTTTCGGACTGAACGATCTGCATGATGTTGTTGTAGGCGCCGGAGCGCATGGGATTGTTGTTGAAGCCGACGATACAGCGGTCGGTCAGGCTGCGTGTTTCCGGCCCTTCCGGTGACAGCGCCTGCATCTCGACATAGGGACGATTACGCTCGCGTGCCGTTTCCAGCATTGCCGGCATACGGCCATTCGGCGGATCTACAATCAGGGAGGTACGCAGGCTGCCGTCGAACTTGGTGCCGAGCTCCAGGAAACCGGAGTTGTACCCTACATCGACATCAGACTGCCCATCGAGGCCTTCACGAATTTCACCTTCGGTCTGCTCGCGTTCCGCGCGACCGGACAGGATGTCTGCTTCGTATTTTGCCGCTTCCTCAGCGGTCAAGAACTCTTTGTCTTTCCATCGTTCGGGCCGGTTCAAAGGCGTCGACGTTTTGAAATCCCAGGTCCCCTGCAGGCTGGGTTTGCCCCACGATTTCATCGGCACCTCGGCAACGGCACTGCTCGCCGCAAGGGCGCTGGCCGCCGCGACGGCAGCGGCTAACGTGATCAGAAATGATTGCGTTTTCATCATGTCCTCACATTCAAAGTCGGATTCAAAAAAGGTCTTTGAGAATGGGTTGGCTTCTATCCGCCCCCTTTCTCAAGTGCCCGTACACCGCATCTTCGGCAAACGGGACACACTTGTACTCTAATAGCCGCGCGTCGTCTTCGACGCGCCGATACAACGGCATCTTGATCTTCCACGGTCGTGTGAAGACTTGGCTGTCTTCGATAGTGGCTTCGTAGTCGATGTGGTTCGGTCCTTTGAGCGTATAGCGTTCCGTGACCTTGAGCTCATCGCCATGCCATGTGCCGGTGGCATCCAACCAGGTGTCGGGCATCTGGTCCGTCACCTCGACCACCAGCGTGTCGCCTTCCCAACGGCCCAGGGAATAACCCATCCACGAGGGTAGCTCGGCACGCGTACCCGGCCGGTCCAGGTGGATGATGCGGCTGTTGCTGCCCCACTCGTAGGCAATGAACACCTTCGTGTCGGATTGCACGATATGCAGCGGTAAAGGCATGTAAGTCTGTCTGGGGATGCCCGGGATGTAACACTTCACCGCCGGATCCCATTGGTTCCACTCCGCGCGGTAGGTTTCACGCTGTGCTTGGGCTTCCTCGGTGTACGGAATCTCAC
Organism: uncultured Pseudomonadales bacterium; assembly: GCA_965364915.1. Taxonomy (GTDB): domain Bacteria; phylum Pseudomonadota; class Gammaproteobacteria; order Pseudomonadales; family Azotimanducaceae; genus Azophilus. Next base: position 3,940 of record CBDTZM010000202.1, read on the forward strand.
CCCCTTCAACGTAACTGCGACCTGCCGGTATGCCGCCGTAGGCACCTAACACGACGGTCGCGGGACCTTTGATGGCATGCCCGCCCTCGAGGTTCCAATGCGCCGTGCCAACCGCTTGCCACAGACCGTTAAGGTCCGGTTTGGCCGCAGTCTCAGGCGCGGCCTGCGCCGGAGGTTCCGCCGGCGCGCAACCCAGGAGCGTAAGCAACAAGCCTCCCGCCAACGCAGTTGCCGCATTTATGACTTTCAAGCCCTCTCCCTTCACGTTCAGTCTTGTCGTTACGCTTCGAGTAACTAGTTCTCGCCACCGCCTTCGGTTGGATCGGCCCCGTCTTTCGGTGCCCCTGTGCCCGAGGATCCCATGAATATGCGCCGACCGTCGGGGAATGTAATGTCACGACCGCTACCCCGACACTTGGGCTCGCAATCCGGATCTTTGCTCTGGTACCCGCGCACGATGACGTCCGTGCCTACGCGCAGCACCGTACGTGTCAGCCCCGCGCGCAGCAGGGTGTTGGGCGTCCCGCCTTCCATCATCCAAGGTACGACGGTGCCGTCTTCTTGTTTGACGTCCACATGTACCCAGCTGTGAGGATTGATCCACTCGACTCGCACGACAGTGCCTTGCACCAAAAATGGCTGATTTGCATCGAACTCCGATGAGAACGCGTGGTGCGCGTTCCCCGCCATCGGCAACGTCACGATGCCAATTGCAAGTAGAAAAATGCTGGTCGTACGACGCTTAGTGCACCTCATGGTGGTTCCCTCGATTCCTCCGATCTCCAACATACTGGATCGAAAGTCAA
>CBDTZM010000203.1:0-4733 GCA_965364915.1 uncultured Pseudomonadales bacterium
ACAGCGGTTGCAACATCAGTAAGTTGCCGATACTCACACCGAATATCGAAGCACCGAGCAGAATCCACCCATTGGTGTCCGCCAACGCGATGACCGCGAGTCCAATCGATTGGATGCCGGCGTTGCAAAGTGCAAAACCTCGAATCGAGATTTTTGTGAGCAGCCAACCACCCAAAATGCGCCCTAGAATGCTCGCGACGGTGAGGGCTCGCACCACGTTGGCCGCGACCTCATACCCAGCGAGGTTCTCCGCATGGTTGTAGAGGTGCGCGATGCCACCGACTTGCACGCCCATGCACAACACATACGAGATCGTCAGCATGACAAAGAAACGCGTTCTGATAGCCGCTTCGTGGGACCAATCGGAATTCGTTTCGGCGTACCCCGGTAGCGTTGCATCGGTATCCGGAAACCGAACCAAGAACCAGGCGATAGGCGCGATCAGAGTAAAAAATGCGACCCCGAACCATGGAACGACTTCGACCAGCGGAAAACTGTTCAGCAGCGTCGCCGACAAAGGGGTCAACACGACGCCGCCGAAAGACAACCCGGTCGATGCGATCGACAAAGCGACCGAGCGATTGGGCCCAGGAAACCAACGCGTCACCAACGTCGTCGACACGATGATCGAGACACCGCTATTGCCAATACCGAAAATCACGAACAACACGTATAGCTCAGCGAGTTCGGTGGCGTGCCCGACCAAGCCTAGCGCGATGCCGCTAAGCGCTGCACCGCTGATCATGATGAGCCTTACGTCGTAGCGATCAAGCAGCCGCGCCACCCACATGCCGGCCAAGCCACCCACCACAAAGAACAAGCTCACGGCGATGGATATGTCCGACACCGCGAAGCCTCGCGACTCTGACAGCACGTTCATGTATACGGACAGGTTGTAGAAGCCGAAACCCGAGGAGACCGTGAGCACCACGAACAGCCCAGCCACGAGCCACCACCCGTAGTACACGCGACTCATCAGCTTATTCAGATCGGTTGGAGCGGGAGACGAGACTCGAACTCGCGACAACCTGCTTGGGAAGCAGGGACTCTACCAACTGAGTTACTCCCGCAATAATACTGACCGGTGCCTTTCAGCGCCTTTCCTCGCTAACCATACGTTCAATCGGACGTGTACGATCGTGTCAAACGATTCAAGAATTCTAACCCTTCGAAGAAAGATTGTTTGGCAATTCGTTCGTCGCGGCCGTGGGCGCGCACATCGTCGATGTCACCGAACACGCCCGATACGCCGTATACGGGGATGCCGGCGTTACGAAAGAACAGTCCGTCGGTTGCGCCGGTACTCATCGTCGGTAACACAACCACACCCGGCCACATGGCTGCGGTAATCTCCATGATCGGCGCCATGATCTCCTCGCTCAGGGGCGAAGCGGGGGATGGGGTAGGCACCAGAACCGGGGTAATGGCGATCTCCGGGTCATCGATCAGTCGCACCAGTGCGGCCTGTACGCTGTTCGGCGGTACGCCCGGCAAGATGCGGCAGTTTACGGTCGCCTGGGCACGCTGCGGCAATGCGTTCTCCGCGTGACCGGCATCGAGCATGGTAGCCACGCAGGTCGTGCGCATGCGTGAGTTGTACGCGGGCATGCCTTGGAAATGCGCCACGCTCTCCGGATCGGGCGGTGTTCTCAACAGCTTCTCGACGGTTAAGGCTTCGCCGTCCGACATCGTGGCCATACTTTGCCGAAAGAACGCACGCGTTACCTCGTTGAACTCCACTGGGAAATGAAACTCCGAAATCTTCACCAACGCGCGCGCCAGTTGATAAACGGCGTTGTCCGCCCTGGGTAACGAGCTGTGTCCACCACGGTTCGTCACTTCCAGAATATAGGTCTGATAGACTTTTTCCGCGGCTTGTACCGAGTTGGCGATGCGCCGACCATCGCGAATCGCCCCGCCTCCACCCTCGTTGATCACGAAGGCGGCATCGACGAGGTCGCGATGCTCCGCCAACAGATGCTGCACGCCGTTGGTCGGCCCACCCTCCTCGTCGGCGGTCAGCGCAATGATGATGTCGCGGTTCGGTCGGTAGCCCTCGTTCTTCCAGCGAATGAGGTTGGCGACATGGATGGCCGCCTGGGCCTTGTCATCCATCGTACCGCGACCATAGTAGTAGCCGTCCCTTTCCAAAAACGTAAACGGCGGCACGGTCCAATCTTCCGGGTTCGCCTCCACAACGTCGATATGGGCCAGCAGCAGTATGGGACGTTTGATGGGTGCGGGGCTGCGCAGGCGCGCCACCAGATTGCCCTTGCGCTCGGCGGGCACGATGACGTGGATGTCTTCCGCGGCGAAACCCGCTGCCAACAACCGATTCGCCATCGCCTGTGCGGCTTTGGTGTTGTCACCCACCGAGTCCGTCGTGTTGATCTCGATCAGCTCTTGAAAAAGCGACTTGGCGAGACTCTCTACCGGCGTCAACTCTTCCGCACCAGCAAGGCTAGCACCCATCGCCAGCCATATAGCGCAAATTCGCATCGTTCTCATCGTGACTCCTTCGGCAACCTAGGCGGCATCCGGCGTGCCGCCACCCAACACGGTTTGCAACACGCTACTGTCGACGTTGCCGCCGGTGAGTATGACGGCAACGCGCTTGCCGCGTTGCTGTTCGCGTTCTTGCATCAACGCCGCGAACGCCGCAGCCCCAGCACCTTCCGCAACGTTGTGCGTGTCGCTATACAGTGCGCGCATGGCATCCGCCACCTCATCTTCGGTAACGCGCACAATGCGTTCCGCTCCGGCTTGAATGATGGCAAAAGGCTCGGGCATGGGTACCCGGCAAGCGACGCCGTCGGCGAACGTGGCGGCCGAGTTGGTCTCGACGATCTTGCCGGCTTCCAAACTCATCGCCATGGCGGCTGCTTCACTGGACACGACACCGACGATTGCCGTCTTCAATCCTAACAGGTCGCGTACGGTGATTAGCCCGCAAATACCGGAGCCCATGCCGATCGGCACGTACACCGTGTCGAATTCGCCTGCGGCAGTGAATAACTCGTGCGCATAGGTCGCCACACCTCGCACCAACGCCGGGTGAAACGACGGGACAAGCAGCAAATCCTGGTCTTGTGCACGGCGCTCGGCTTCGACGCGGGCGGCGTCGAAATCCTGACCGAACACGACCAGTTCAGCGCCCCAGCCGACCATCGCTTGGTTTTTCTCGATACTGTTACCTTCCGGCACCAGTACCGTCACCGGCACGCCATGGCGCGCGGCTGCGAAAGGTATGCTCTGCCCATGATTGCCTCGTGTCGCGGTGATCATGCCGGTTGGCAATTCCGGCCCACGCCGCAACTCGTCCAAATACACCAACCCGCCCCGCACCTTGAAGGCGCCGGTGGGAGTGTGGTTTTCGTGCTTTACCCAGACTTCACAACCGGCACGTCGGCTCAACTGCGGCCAACAATATTGCGGCGTTGGCGCCACCACCTCACGCACAACGGCAGCGGCCTTGGACAAATCATCGAGTTTGAACAAAGGCATGCAGCGACTCTAGAATCAAACGGGTAAAACGTCTAATGTTCTGGGCTCATAAGGGGGATTACATTGGAAGTTCAAGACAAGATCATCGTGGTCACGGGTGGTGCGAGCGGCATCGGCCGCGCCATGTGCGAACGTTTCATGAAAGACGGGGCCAAGCACGTCGTCGTCGCCGACTTGAATGGGGACGGTGCGGCAACTGTCGCCGAGGCCGTTGGCGGATCCTCTCAGCAAGTGGACGTCGGTCGGGAATCCGACATCGTTCGACTCATCGACAGCACCGAATCGGAAATCGGTCCCATCGATCTGTTTTGCTCCAACGCCGGTATCGGTTTAGGCAAAGGTCTAGACGAACCGGACGAGGTTTGGGAGACGATCTGGAAGGTCAACACCATGTCGCACATTTGGACCGCCCGCCATCTCGTGCCCAAGATGATCGCCCGCGGCGGCGGCTATCTCCTGAACACGTCTTCCGCGGCCGGTCTTTTGACGCAGATCGGCTCTGTCACCTACGCGGTCACCAAGCACGCGGCCGTCGCGCTCGCCGAATGGATCTCGATCACCCACGGACGCGACGGTATCAAGGTCTCGGTGCTCTGCCCGCAGGCGGTGCGCACCGCCATGACGGCGGGCGGACCGGGCGTGGCCGGCGTCGACGGCATGATCGAACCCGAGCAGGCAGTGGATACGGTCATCGAAGCGTTGCGCGAAGAACGCTTCCTCGTATTGCCGCACCCCGAGGTTGCCACCTATATCGATCGCAAAACGTCCGATTACGACCGCTGGCTGCATGGCATGCGCCGACTTCAGGAGACCTACCTCACCGCCGAGGATTGATCAGAGCCCCTAACAACCCATCCCGAGGCGCGTTTGCGCCCTAAATGCCGTTGTTGTGACGAAGTTGGCAGAACGCACTCGAACCCGTTCATAGAATCAATTCGTCTCTAGCATGGATTTCGAGATGGAACTGAACTCTACAGCACTGAATACCCGCTTTGAGGGACGCCTTTTTTCAGCGGAAGGACGCCTCTATTTCGTTCTCGATGTCGACCCAGCATCAGGTCTGGCGCGGATAAGTTGCCGTGTTGATGGTCGACAGCAGGTCATCGAGATGCCGATCGCAGAGGTGGGTTTGCGATTGTCTTCCAGTTCAAATTTGCGTTTGGACGGTCTGAGGACCGCAGACACATCCAATCGAATCATCCAACAGACCGACGGTTGGTTCTTTACGA
>CBDTZM010000204.1:0-4727 GCA_965364915.1 uncultured Pseudomonadales bacterium
CCTGTTCGTCGGTAACTATGTGGCCGACTACCAGGCGCAATTTCTAGCCGAGATGGCGGGATATATCGCCGATGATCTTGTGAAGTATCGAGAAGATTATTGGCAAGGCTTGGACCAGGCGCCAGTTGCGTTTGAAGCCATGTTGACCGGCAAGAACTTCGGCAAGACGATCGTTGCGGTCGGCGACGACCCGACCGGCTAGCGGACGGCCGCCGCCGGCAACAGGCGTTTTTCTTCGATCAACGCTTCCAGCGCCACAAGCCAACTTTCGTAGTAACCGCGGCTAGGATTCTGCGGATCGTCGCGCTCCGCATCGGCAACGGACATGATCAGATACCGCTGGAACTCGCTCCAGTCATACAGGCCTTGTTCGGCCAGACCCACGGCGATGGCGAACACGCGCCGTTCCCAATCATCGTTGAAAACGAGTTCGCCACTCTTGCGCGGCAGCCCCGACGGTCCTTGCCCATCCGCAATAGCCGACCTGGTCTGGCGCTCGCTCCTCACATCGACGACGCCTGAGTGACGCCGATCATCGCGTCGCGCTCGACAAGCTCTGCCAACTCTTCCTCGGTCAGATCGTCCTTCCCAGGGGGCCGTTCCGGAAGCACCAGATAACGGATCTCGGCACTGCTATCCCAGACCCGGACTTCAACTTCGTCGTCGAGCGTCGTGCCGAATTCCGCCAGCACGCTGCGAGGATCGATGACCACTCTCGATCGGTATGCCGCACTCTTATACCAGGTGGGCGGCAGCCCGAGTACGGGCCACGGATAACAAGAACACAGCGTACACACCACGACGTTGTGAATCTGTGGAGTGTTCTCCACGACCACCATGTGCTCGCCCTGCAATCCGCCAAAGCCCAATTCCGCAATGGCCGCCGTCGCATCGGCTAGCAGCCGCTGTTTGAAGTCCGGATCGACCCACGCGCGTGCGACGACCTTGGCGCCGTTCATCGGACCCAGGTCGTTTTCGTAGATGTCCGCGAGCTTTTGCAACGCGTCCTTGGCGACAATGCCTTTCGCCAAGAGCAGCGACTCTATCCGGTCTACACGATCCGCGAGCAACCGGTTCTCTTCGTCCGTACGTTGGCTCGCATGGTAAGGGTTGGGGGTCGCGTGCGAATGATGTGGATCTTCGTCCATAGCGGTGCTCAGTCGTCGTCTAGCGGCTGAAGGTAGTCTTCCCAAAGATCGATGTAAACGCTGTCCTTGCGGGTGACGTTTTCTCCCCACAGTTCTTGTGCTTCGAACCTGACGCCATAGAGAGGGTTTGGATTTTCGCCCTGATCGTGCGCCGCGGTATCCGGAAAAGCATGGTTGCCGTGGATTCGTTCGATCGTGCCCCGCTTGCCACGCACATACCGAGGTAGTCGCGTATGACCATCTATCTCGACGTTGCGCGCTAAAACTCTGGCTCCAACCTTGAATGCCGGCCGTCGATCAACATCACGAGTCGCCGGAATTCCGCCACGCGCAAGGCCGTCGATCATGCCCGCATCAGGTGGTGTGTTGGACACACCCGATTCAACGTTGGCCTCGCCGCTCGCCAACTCTTCGTCTGTCAGGTAACCGAGGTCTCTTGCCATAATTTCGATACCGGCAAGCCAGTGTTCATAGTAGCTCGTCGACAGATACGCCAGCGGGCCCATGCGCTCGATCGCATGTCTTGCTCTGTCAACGGGACCAAAAAACGCCAAACTTGCGATGTTCATGGCGAACACGCGCCGTTCCCAATCGGAGTGAAATACCGGCTCGTTGGCTTCCCGTTGGACGGGTCCGTAGCAAGTCATGCCGCCCATGTCGTGTAGGCCGTTCATAGGGCCCTAATCCCCACCGATGGAGATCTCATCCAGTGCACCTGGGTCGTGGCTAAGCGGCTGGTCACCGGCGGGAAACTCATTCAGCGAAAAGATGTACGCCAAGACGTCGATGTATTCGTCCTCGAGCAATCCGCCCGGATTCGATTCCGGCATTGTCGCGCTCATGACCATGTAGAACGTTCCCAGCGACTGCCCTGCCCACGTCTTGAGCACCGGGCCGAAGTACTTCTTGTCGTGGCACCCCAGACAATGTTTTTTGTAGAGTTTTGCGCCGGACTTGGCTTGGCTTTCGGTATACACGGCATCGTTGGTCGAGCGTGGATCGGCAACGGCGCCGTTGACGCCCGCCGCCATGACGGCAACCAACCACAATAGTGCTAAACGCTTCATTCGGGTTCCGGTAACGCCAACACGGTGTGCAGGCTTCCGGTCTGCAGCACCACGTACTGTCTGTCTTCGTGAACGTAGGTCATCATGCCGTAGCGAACGCGCGCACCCACTTCGACCTTGCCGACCTGTTCGCCTGTCGCCTTGTCCACGGCGAACAGATGGGGGGTACCGTCGCTCGCGGCAGACGCGTACATCAAGAGCGTGTCGGTCGCCAACAACGTTGGAGCAGAGCCGGTGCCTGTGGTCGGAATGTCCATGTCTTTGAGTTCCGGATGGTTCAGCACGCGCTCGGGGGTTTCTCCCGCGGGGATGACCCACAGATGTTCGCCGGTATTCATATCGATCGCGGTGATCCGACTGTAAGGCGGTTTGAAGAGCGGCAGATTGTCGGGGCCGCGGACACCCGCGAAACGTAACGCCGCATAACGGGCGATACGCGACCCCGTTGGTTCGGCAAGCGTATCGTCGCGTTCCTGACCGGACGCGATGACGCGTGTCGTGCAATTGGTTCGCGACGGCACGTACAAAATTCCGGAGTTGGGATCAGCGGCGACCGGTGCATCGATGTTGACGCCGCCAACGTCGCCCGGGCACCAGAGTGAACCCTGCAGTTCCTCTGCGTTATCGCGGTGCAACGGCGGTTGGAACAACGGACCGGTATCCCAATCCTTCAGTATGTCGATCGCGGCCTGCCGCAGTCTTGGCGTGTAGTCGATAAGATCGTCATCGGTCAGGCCCTGAATGTCGTAGGGTGCGGGCTTGGTGGGAAAAGGCTGAGTCTTGGCAAGCTTTTCGCCAGGAATCTTGGATACCGGCACCGGCTTCTCGACGATCGGCCACAGCGGTTCGCCGGTAACCCGATTGAACGCGTAGATGAACGACTGCTTGGTGGCTTGTGCAACGATCGGCACGGTTTTGCCATCCATCACGACGTCCAACAGCACCGGCGCGGTGGGCGTGTCGTAGTTCCAGATGTCGTGATGCACCATCTGGAAATGCCAGAGCCGCTTGCCGGTCTTGACGTCCAATGCAATCAGACTGGTGCTGAATAAGTTGTCTCCCGGCCGGTGACCGCCGTAGAAGTCGAGCGTTGCACCGTTGGTCGGAATATAGACGATGCCGCGCTCCTGGTCCGCGGACAGCGGTGCCCAGGAGGAAATATCCCCTGTCCACTTCCACGCATCGTCTTCCCAGGTTTCGTGCCCGAACTCGCCAGGACCCGGCAGAACGTTGAACTTCCACAGAAATTTACCGGTGCGAGCGTCATAACCCAGTATGTCGCCGGGTATGTTTTCGACACGCGACTGGTTATACCCCTGCTCGGCGGAATTGCCGACCACGATGACATCGCCGACGACGATAGGCGGCGAAGACGAGGTAATGTAGCCTCGTTCCAAGTCGATGCCCTCGAAGGCGTCATAAGGGTGTCCGAGGTCGGCCAATAGATCGACGACGCCGGTGTCGGGAAATCCATCAACAGGCACCCGCTTGCCGAAGCCTTCTAACGGCTGCCCGGTTTTCGCGTCCAAGGCGGTCAGGAAAAACGCCGGCGAGATGATGTAGATAACGCCGCGACCGTCGATCTTGGCATAGGCGATGCCCTTGCCGTAATCCTTGCGCATGGAATATTCCCAGCGCCGCGTATGCGGTTCTCGGTAGGTCCAAAGCGTTTCGCCCGACTTGGGATCTAGCGCGACCACGTAGCGGCGCGGGCCGACTACCGTGTACAGAATGCCGTCGATGTAACTCGGGGTCGACCGGCCGCTCTGACCGTTGAAGCTGGCGCCGTCCCACACCCACGCCTCTTCCAGGTCGTTGAAGTTGGATGCGTCGATCTGATCCGCGGGCGAATAGCGCGTATGTGCGGAATCGCCACCCAAGTAGTGCCATCGCCCATCCTGGGTGCCCGGCGCGTCCATCGCTGCCGACGGCACCGATAGCAACAGCGCGGCGGCCAACGCTACGGTCGTTGTTGTTGTTCTCATGCAATTCCCCCAAAGGATCGCGAATCTCGAGAACGGTGATCATACCGATCATCAGGGCGCGTCGCACACAAGTAGGGCGGTAACAATTTGGTGTTGGCAAGAAATGCGGTATCGTCACGCCTCGCGTCATTGGGGAGAACGTTATGCGGGGGATCAGCCGATCCGGTTTTGTCTTGCTGGCTTTATCGTTGACGATGGGGGCAAGCGGCCAAGTTAACCCTTATCGGACCATCGACGGATGGGCCAAGTTACCGGAAGGGCGCACGTGGGGGTCGACCAGCGCCGTCTACCCGGCGGCTGACGGCAAACACATCTGGGTAGCCGAACGTTGTGGCGCCAACACCTGCGTAGGTCAAGATTCTGTCGATCCGATTCTGCTATTCGATCCAGAAGGCAATCTCGTCAGAAGTTTCGGGGCTGGCATGATCGTGTGGCCACACGGTATTCACGTCGACTCAGAGGGTAACGTCTGGATCGCCGACGCCCGCGGCGAAGGCAATCGCGGCCATCAGGTGCACAAATTCAGC
>CBDTZM010000205.1:0-4700 GCA_965364915.1 uncultured Pseudomonadales bacterium
TCGCCGCCCTTGTCGAACCGGCGCATGCGCGCGCCGGCCGCATCTGCGACCAGTCGCTCGTCGATCGATCCATCGGCGAGTTGGGCGACCGTTTCCAACAAGTTCAACAGCCGCCTCGCATCACCGTCCGCCAACTCGATCAACAACGCCGCCGCTGGCTCAACGGCGTCGACCTGCAACGACTCGAGCGCGCGTTCCAGCACCTGCTTCAGGTCGTCGGCGGTCAACGGTTTGAGGGCGTAGACACGCGTACGCGACAGCAACGCCGAATTGACCTCGAAGGAGGGGTTTTCGGTGGTCGCACCGATGAACGTCACCGTGCCCTTCTCCACGTGGGGCAGAAAAGCATCTTGCTGGGCCTTGTTGAAGCGATGCACTTCGTCGACGAACAACACCGTACCTTCACCCAGCTGGCGCGCGGCACGCGCCGCCTGTACGGCATCGCGCACGTCGCGCACCCCGCTCATGACAGCGCTCATGCTGATCCAACGCATGTTGGATGAGTCCGCCAGCAACTTGGCGAGCGTCGTTTTACCGGAGCCCGGCGGTCCCCAGAGAATCATGGAATGTATGCGTCCGTCCGCCACCAACCTGGCCAACGGCGCATCTGTGCCTAACAAGTGGCGCTGGCCGGCAAACGTTGCAATGCTGGTCGGTCTGAGGCGATCCGCTAGAGGACGTGCGTCATCGTCACTAGAAGACATCAGTTCCCGGTGGCACATCCAGCGTAAAGTCGCTGGATTGTATCATCGACCGTTCGCCAAAATTGTCGAACCGAATGTCTGTGCTCTGACCGAGATGATCGCGAATGACCATGGCCTGCAGGCCTTGCGACCCGAACTCGAGAACGATCTCGTCGAACAGAGCATCGATGCCCGACGGGTGTAGTAAAAACGAATTCGGTGACAGCTGCTCGATCGCGTAGTCAGCGCCTAGCTCCACGGCGTCTTGGGTCAATAGCGCCAGCGGCGTATCGACCAGGGCCTCGTCCAACGGACGCACCGTCACCTGTTCGAGATCCGGGTCGTAGATCTTGAGCTGGCCGTCTTCGGTGACGATCACTTGCGGATAAGGCTCAATGACTTCCCACCGAAACTGGGGGCGAAGCAACCGCACGATACCCCTCGATTGCTCGATTACCTCGCCGCGCGATCCCTGCACCTGTTGGGTGAAATCCGCCGCCAGATACTCCATGGCGGCAAGGCGCGCGTTGAGTTCCTCGCGCGCGTCAGCCCAAGCCGCCGAGCCTGCGAGGCTAATGACGGCTAGGAACCAATACTTCACGGCTACCGCTGTTGCTCATTTGCGAAACGATACCAGCTTCTTCCATGGCCTCGATTAGCCGCGCCGCGCGGTTGTAACCGACACGCAACTTGCGTTGAACCGAAGAAATCGAGGCGCGTCTCGAGTCGAGCACGTACTCGACCGCCTCGTCGTACAAGGGGTCGTCCTGTTCGGTAGACCCGGTGTTCGACTCGATTTGCACGAACGGCGTATCGGGGCCGCCCGTCAACACCTCCTGCTGGTAGTCCGGCTCGCCGCGCAGCTTCCAATCGGCCACCACCCGGTGCACTTCTTCGTCGGAGACGAACGCGCCGTGAATCCGTGTGGGCATGCCGGTACCGGGCGGCAGGTACAACATGTCGCCGTGGCCCAGCAGTTGCTCGGCGCCGCCCTGGTCCAAGATGGTGCGCGAATCCACCTTGGACGACACTTGGAAACTAATGCGGGCGGGAATGTTGGCTTTGATCAAGCCGGTAATGACGTCGACCGACGGCCGTTGGGTGGCCAACACCAGGTGAATACCGGCCGCGCGAGCTTTCTGGGCAATGCGCGCAATCAACTGTTCTACCTTCTTACCGACGATCATCATCATGTCGGCAAACTCGTCGATGACGACGACGATGAGCGGCAGCGGTGCAAGATCGGGTGGCGACTCGTCGCGATCGACGTCCCAGAGCGGGTCGGAAATGGGTTTGCCCTTCTTGAGCGCGTCGCGTACCTGGCGGTTGAAACTGGTGAGGTGGCGCACGCCCAACGCCGCCATCAAACGGTAGCGGCGCTCCATTTCGGCAACACACCAATTGAGCGCGTGCGCGGCTTCCTTCATATCCACGACAACCGGTGTCAACAGGTGTGGAATACCTTCGTAGATCGACAGTTCCAGCATCTTGGGATCGACGAGAATCAGCCGCACCTCTTCCGGGGTGGATTTGTAGAGAATGCTCATCAGCATCGCGTTGACACCGACCGACTTACCCGACCCGGTGGTGCCGGCGATCAACAAATGCGGCATGCGAGTGATATCGACGACCACCGGTACCCCGGCAATATCCTTGCCGAGCGCTAACGACAGCGGCGATTTGGAACTCTCATAAACGTCCGAGCTGAAGATCTCCTTCAGTCGAACGACCTCTCGATGCTGGTTGGGAATCTCGATACCGACGACAGACTTGCCGGGAATCACTTCGACGACCCGCACGCTGATGACAGAGAGCGAACGTGCGAGGTCTTTGACCAAAGAACTGATTTTCTGGACTTTGACGCCTGCGGCGGGCTGCACCTCGAAGCGCGTTATCACCGGTCCCGGCAGAACGGAGACCACTTCCGCATCCACGCCGAAGTCTTTCAGCTTCAACTCGAGCAATCGGGATATGGCCTCGAGAGAGTCTTCCGAATAGCCGCGCTCATCGTCGGGCTGTTTTTCGTCGAGCAAATCCATCGCCGGTAGCTCGCCGGGTGTTCGCAGGTCGAACAGTTTTTGCTGCTGACCTTTTGGCGGCGCCTTGACGACCGTTTGAATGTGCGGCGTCGTACGGATGGCCCGGCGCTTTTTTTCCGTGCGCAGCGATCGGCGGCGCTCGGCAACCCGGGCCGTGGTGTTAGCGTTGGCAGTGCGGCGCGTCCGCAATGCTTGTAACCGTCTATCGAGGAAGGTCACGACCGCGAGTGAAAGGCGATGCAGCCGTCGCCCGGTGTTTTCGACGACGTCCAGCCAGGAAAAACCCACGGCCGCTTGCATACCAGTCAGCGCGCCCGCGACACACAGCAACGTGAGGCCAATCACGCCGAACACCGGAATCCCGGTCTGCATCAACCACTGACCGAGGACCCCGCCGGATCCGGCAGGTAGGCCAGGATCGGAGAGCGCGTGCAGTTGAATGAGAACGCACGAGCACAAGATCATGCCGATCCAACCGACGAGCCGTACGACGAATAGTGCCCAGGTCGGCCCATCGCCACGCGACCGTACCAGCCGTATCCCGACGACGACCAATGCCGCGGGCAGCAGATAGGCCACCAGACCAAACAGGTACAAAACTAGGTCGGCGAGAAACGCTCCGCTCGTGCCCACCAAGTTGCGCACCTCGTTGCCGTCGCCGCTGAAGCTGAAGGATGGATCGAGGGGCGAATACGAGGCGATCGCCAGGAGTACATAGAGGGCTGCGGCGGCGAGGCCGATCAGGCCGATTTCACGATAGGGGGCGGTATACGTCGTCAACTTGTCTAATCCCTGCAACCAGCTGAATGACCGCCAGGCCGGTCAACCACATCGTAAGTCGACCGAGCTTGGGGGAGGTGGTGCGAAGTGTAGCCACATTTTTGTCACCTAACAAACTCCTTTTATTTCATATTGTTACTAGCTTTAGCTCGAACTTAGAGTCTTAGCCCATGGAGGATAGATGCTATCATTGGCATCCAACCACAGACTGGCCAAACGAGAGCTGAACCATGCGCCCGGACAAGCAAAAAGTTGTCGATGAAGTGTGGGACGAAGACCGCATTCGCGGTTTCCTGGACAAACCACCCCTGGGAGAAAACGTCGACCCGGATTTCAGTGTCTTGCTGTTTGCCTACCGCAGCATGCGCGCCGATGACTTTCGTGCGTTCATCGGGTTTTTCACCGAAGACGGACGCGACATCAACGCAACGGATGAAAATGGCGCAACCTTGCTGCAACTGATCGCCGAACACCGCAAGTCGGGGGACTTTCGCAACATACTGCAGGCCGCCGGGGCGCAATAACCTATGACGGTTGCGACCTTAAGTCAGCTGACGACGTTTCCGAACCCCGACGAAGCCGAGGACACCGTCGGTGGGTTGCTTGCCATCGGCGGCGACCTATCCCCGGAACGCCTGTTGGAGGCGTACCGCAACGGCGTGTTTCCCTGGTTCGAAGATGACGCGGAACCCATTCTCTGGTGGAGTCCCGACCCCCGTGCCGTCATCGAACCGCACGCCATGCGGGTGACGAGCAGTCTCGCCAAACGAATTCGCAACGGCGGTTTTACCGTGACCTTCGACGAAGGTTTCAAACGTGTGGTCGAGCATTGCGCCGAGCCCCGGCGCGACCAACCTGGAACCTGGATAACGCGCAACATGCAGAACGCCTATGTCGAGTTGCATGAACTCGGGTTCGCGCATTCGGTCGAGGTGTGGCACGACGAACAACTTGTCGGAGGACTCTACGGGCTGTCACTCGGCGAAATCTTCTTCGGTGAGTCGATGTTCAGCCTGACTCGCGACGCATCCAAAATTGCGTTCCATGGTCTGTGCGAGAAGCTCAACGGTTGGCAATTTCGTTTGATCGACTGTCAGATTCCCAACGACCATCTCACCTCGCTGGGGGTGCAAAGCATGCCGCGCAGCGATTTCCTGGCGCTATTGAAGACCAACGACGAGACCAAGACCCGCCGTGC
>CBDTZM010000206.1:0-4690 GCA_965364915.1 uncultured Pseudomonadales bacterium
CAGCAACGCCCTGCAAGGGGGTATCGAACAAGCGCTACGAGCGGCGGCAACAATCGGAATTTGCAGTGCATCCACCGTTGTGGCCATGGATTACGAGGTGGTATCGCGCAATTCTTCGGTCGATGTGTTTGCTGGCTTGTTCGTACTGATCTACTGCACGGTGCTCGGCCACGTTGCCTATGTGCAAGCACTACAGCGTCACGGCAACCAACTCGAGATACGCGCGTTGAATGCGCGGCTATGCCAATATCTTCCAAGCGGCTTGGCGGTTCGACTGGAGGCGAGCGGCAGCCCACGTTTGCAACGTAACTGGTTGACCGTCGCATTCGTAGACCTCGTCGGGTTCACCCGCATGGTCGAGCGAATGCCGGTGGAAGAACTCAATCTGATCCTGGATGCCTATCTTGAATGCGTCGCCTCGACGGCTCGCACCCACGAGGGGTCGGTATGCAAGGTCTTAGGTGATGGCGTGTTGTTGGTGTTTGGCGAAGAGGGAGAAACTTCCCCCCAGCAACTCGCCCACCAATGTATTGCGTGTTGTCGTACGCTCAACGAACGCATGAGCAAGCTCGCGTTGCAATGGCAGGCGGTAGGCGTGCTGGAAACGGTACAGCTGAGATCGGGTATCGCCAGCGGGTATTGCTCCGTCGGCGATTGGGGTGGTGGTGAAAGGTTGGAATACACCGTAATCGGGGCCCCGGTGAATCTAGCCAGCCGCTTGCAGGGTGCGGCAGCGCGGGGGCAGGTGCTGATTTGTGAACGCACCGCGCGGCTGGTGCAGGATCTGATCCCGCTGGCGCCGGTCACATCGCGTGCCTTGAAGGGCATTGGCGTGGCCCGGTACCACGCGGTGGCTGCTGGTGCGTTTGACCCGGTGCCGTGGTCTGATAAGGTGCCCGCCCGAGTTTGAGTCGTCTTGTGCCAGTGGCTCCGGACCAGTGTTGATGCCAAAGATCTTCCTCAAAGCCTGCCGTGGTGAACCCACCGACTACACGCCAATTTGGCTGAACCGCCAGGCGGGACGCTATATGCCCGAGTACCACAAACTGAAAGGCGATTTGCCGAGCTTGGCGTTTTTCAAGAACCCGGACCTGGCGGCGCAAGCGACCCTCGACGCCCAGCGCATTCTGGGCGTGGATGCCGCCATTCTGTTCGCGGACCTGTTGCCCATATTGGAGCCGATGGGATTAGCCCTCGACTACAAGACCGGCGTAGGTCCGGTGTTCGACAATCCCGTCAGGTCGGCGAAAGATGTTGCCGCTCTGATCAATGCACCGGCAGCAGAAGCGACGCCTTACATTGCCCAGACGGTCGCGAACGTGCTGTCCGGATTGCCGCCGCAAGTCGCACTCATCGGTTTTGCCGGGGCGCCGTTTACGTTGGCTTCCTATGCCATCGAAGGTCAAGGTTCGCGCAACTATGTCTTCGTCAAGAAATTCATGTACGAGAACCCGGAGGCCTGGGCGCAGCTACTCGACAAACTCGTCGATCAAGTGGCCTCGTATCTCGAACTGCAAATCGACAGCGGCGTGGATGCGATTCAACTATTCGACACTTGGGTGGGCTGTCTTTCGGTGGACGATTTTCGCGCCTACGTGATGCCGCACACCAGGCGCTTGATCGATCGGTTGCGGGGACGGGTTCCCATCATCTATTTCGGCACGGGCAACGCTCATCTCCTGGAGGATGTCGCAAAGCTCGAGCCCGACGTCGTGGCGCTAGATTGGCGGGTACCCTTGGGCGCGACATGGGAGGCGTTGGGTTGTCGATCGATACAGGGGAATTTGGATCCTATCGTCCTGTGCGCCGATCGCTCAACGATTGCCGTTCAGACACAAGCCATACTGAATCAGGCCCAGAACAAACCCGGTCACATTTTCAACCTCGGGCATGGCATCATCCCGGAAACGCCGGTCGATCACGTAAAATATCTCGTCGAGTATGTGCATGAGCACGCCGCCGATGGCGAATAAGTTCTTGCTTGTTGGTTTTTGGCTGCCGTTCGTGTTGTGTACCTACCTGGCGTTCGCGCCGAGTCCGCCGGAGTCGGTTTTTCGTATCAGCGACGTGATCTTGCATGGTATCGCGTTCAGTTATCTCACTTTTGCGCTGTCGCTATGTTATTTCCCGAAACGTTTTTGGGCACCGGCCGCGTGGATGTTGGGCTATGCGCTGTCCATCGAAGCGATACAAAGCCTGCAGCCGGAACGGTCTGCAGAGCTGCAAGACATATGGGTAGACATAGGCGGGATCGCAATTGGGGGCGTATTGATTCGCCATCTAACGGACGCGGTGCGCACCGTCGTCGACCGAGTGACAGGTCTGTTGGCGCGTCGTAGCTAGTCGTTTCACAGAACCATTTGATGACGCCAGATGATCGATGGCGCAGCGTCGAGCCAATACACCTCCATCCCGCTTTCCTCAAAGTCGGCGTCGTCCAACCGGTATTTCACATCGAAACGCATATGTACTGCGCATAGGTCGTCGATTTCGTAGCTGAGCAGTTCGGCTACCTCAAAGCTGGTCAATTTGGCTTGTTTCGAGAACGCCCGGTAGCTAGCAACGACAGCCTCGCGGCCCACGATCGGGTCGCCGGCGTCAGGCGGCAGCAGGATGACGTTCGGGTGATAGCAAGCCAGAATAGCGTCGAAATCGTTCGCGAGCCACGCGTCGTTGAGTGACCGAATGAGTCGTTCCGCCGGACTCAATGGCTTGTGCCTGCAACGGCGATGACGGCCATACCCCTCCCCTGGATGACGACCGGTGCTGGACAGCAAACTGACGCCTCGCCAAGATGTTGAGCTTTAGCTACGAGTATTGGCATGAGTTGGTTGAAGGTGGTACTTCGTGTCTCCGGTGGGTTGGTGGCAGTGATCGTCATCGTCTTCCTGCTGCAGATCGTCGCCTCAGAGGTGGGCGAGGTGGTGATACTAACAACGGTCGAGTCCACCGGCGAACCTGCTGAGACTCGACTATGGGTCGTCGATCTTGAAGACAGCGCCTGGCTGCGGTCCGGCTCCCCCCAATCCGGGTGGTTTTTGAGGATTGCCGCCAACCCGCTGATTCGGGTTGAACGCGGCGGTCAAGCGTATAGCTATCGTGCGGTGTTCGTCCCGGAGCGGCGCGCCGAGATCAATGCGCTCATGCGCGAAAAGTATGGCTGGGGTGACGCTTACGTCAGCTTGCTGTTCGGCCGCGACGACGCAGTACCGGTTCGGCTCGATCCGATTATCGCGCCGCGCTAGCAATCCGAAGTTTGGAGGTGGTCAGAGCACTAGTCGCGCGGTCTCAGGTTCGCGCCTTGCCACGGCTGTAGCGGTTGTTCGGGAAGTTCCTCAATGGTTTCGGTGACGTCTCGGACTGCAAATCCGCGCCCCAGGTAGTTTGGCAGCGCGGCCGGGTGGTCGAGCGAACAGGTGTGCACCCAGACGCGGCCGCAGCCGAAACTGCGGGCCTCGATGATGGCGTCGCTCAATAGACTTGTGCCGAAGCCCTTGCCGATTGCCGAAGGCAATAACCCGAAGTAGGCGATCTCGACGGACCCGGCGGTGTCTTTGTCGAGTTCGAAATAACCGATCGGTGTACCTTGCTGATAGCCGATCCAGGTGGCGACGTTAGGGTCGTTCAGATAGGTAAGCCAGGTGTCGTAGTCCCAGGCCAGGCGCTCGTACCACCACCACGAATAACCCACGGCGGTATAGAGGAAACGGCTGAGTTCCGGGCAGGCCGTTGCGCTGCGCATCAGATGGTATGGGCGATCGCCAGCCTCTGCCGGCAGGGGTTTGTCCGCAGGTAGATCGAGGGTGGTGGTGGTGACCGATACTTGCATCGCATCGTCTACATCGATACTTCGAGGATGGGCCGAATCTCGTTTGAACCGACGAGGAAGCGTCCACGGCGAGCCCACTCGATGGCGTCGTCTTCGGTTTCGACGTCGACGATATAATAGCCGCCGATGAACTCGTCCCCGGCAAAGGCCGGTCCATCGGTTACTTCGAGGTCGCCCGATGCCAACTTGCGCACCGTCTTGGTGTCTGCCGGCGGACCGAGGAACACCAGTTCCTGTTCTTGTTCTTCTCTCAGGTCGGCCATGAAATCGATGAGCCATGTCGTGTGTTGACTACGCTCTCCGTCTGTTAGGCCGTCCCATGCACCTTGCGTATGATTGAAAGTAATCAGGTATTTCATGACAGGTCTTCGATTGATCGGAAAGGCGATCATTGAAGCATGGACCGGGTTGTCGCGCATCAGAGGGTGGTGACGGCGACCCCGTTGGTCTGCAGCGCTTCGATTGCCGACGCAAGCTCGGCTGCGGGGACGAGCACGTAGTCCGTATCGAAGGTTGAAACGGCAAAGATGGTGACACCGGCCTCGGCCAAGATCCGTGACAAGTGCGCGAGAATACCGGTCAGAGCCAAATCCAGTGGACCGCGTACTCGCAAGCCACGCCAGTCGGCCGCTGTCTCAGAGCTCTCGACCGAGAGTTGCGCCGCACACACGATCGACAGCTCGTCGGTCGTGCGCACCAACGCATAGAAACCCTGTTCGAGTACCGTGTTGGGGACACTCGCATCGGCCGGCAAGCGGTGGATGTTGAACGTTTCGCGCAGGACGTCTATGTGCAGCTGCGGGTCAGACATTATTCAGGTCATGGGGTGCGCTACCGGGAGGTTGTTCGCTGACAGGCATC
>CBDTZM010000207.1:0-4682 GCA_965364915.1 uncultured Pseudomonadales bacterium
ATGTCATGGTACAGCGGCAGCCATGTAACGCCGGACGCATCGGCGCCGGCCGGAAGCACCTTGGCGATTGCCTCGAGATGAGCGGCTAAATTTGCCTGAGACACGACGACGCCTCTCGGCAATGCGGTGGTGCCACTCGTCAACTGAATGAGTGCTGGCGCGTCGGTCGATACGATATCTTCATCGATTGGCAATGCACCGGACAGCGATTCGACCGAAACAACCGTTGCGTCTACGGCGGACCTCATCGCTATTTCCACAAACTCCTGTGGAACGATCAGCGCCCGAATGTCTAGACGGTCGACGAGCGCCGCGAGGTACACCGCGTAGTCGTCGAAGCTCTGAAGTTTTGCGGGCAGACCGACTTGAATGGGTACGGCGCCAATCTTCCATGCAGCAAACAGGCTTGTGACCGCTTTCTGGACTTCTGGCAGCACGAAGAGCAGCCGATCACCCGTGACGAATCCGGCAGAAGCCAGGCCGGCTCCAACATGGCACACGCTGTGCCACAGTTGCTGAGCGGTGGTATGCGTGCCATCGATCCAACGTACCATGATGCGGTCCGGTTTCCGGCAAGCGCGATCCCGCAAAACACGCGTTATCGGGTTCATCAGCGCGCGGAGGGTATTGTCGATCCCGGTTTTTGCGCAAGAATCATGTATTCCAAGGCAGTACGCCGGGCAAACGACGTGCGGCCGATTGTCATATAGGCTTGTAACGTTCTTGCGAAACCCGGAGCTAGCTCGTTGATCTGATTGCGGTTACTGCGAATGTTGTCGATCCAATGGCCAACCGTTCGAACGTACGAGGAGGTATGGTCTTCGACCCTCACCACATCCAAACCTGCTGCCTCCATCATGACCAGTTCTTCAGAGAGTGAGGTCAGTCTGCAATATCCGAGTGTGCGCCCCAGAATATAGTCGTTCGCAGCACTCAGCCGATCGCCGCGCTCCATTGTCGGAAAGTAGCAGTCCGATATGAAAAGGCGCCCATTGGGTTTCAAAGCGTTTGCTGCCCATTTATGCACGGCCTCTCGATTGTGCATATGCACGATGGAACCAACAAAATAGATTGCGTCCAGCGACTCGGGCTCGAGGTCGACCTCTTCGACATGCTCGACAGCAACATCAATTCGATCGCGCACACCAATCCGATCGGCCTTTGCCAACAGAAAGTCCTTCTGGTGGGAGCTCAATGTCACGCCGGTGATGCGAGCCTCAGTCTCCTGGGCGAGCGATAACATCACGCTCCCCCAACCGCAGCCCACATCAAATGCGATCTCATTGGGCGCCAGGTTCAACAGTTCCCGAATGTGTGCCAGCTTGCGTGCCTGAGCAATCTCCAGATCGTCATCCGCAGCTTCGTATACTCCGGTGGAGTAGGCTAGCGTATTGCCGAGGACCATCGAAAAGATGGCCGGATCGTGCTCGTAATGCTCGGCAACTCGATCCCGCTCGAACTCGCGTTGTTCTTCCGCACTGCGGCCCAAGGCGTTTTGTTCAAGTATGGTGTGTTGCGCCACTATCCGTTCTTCCCAAGTTGCGCCCGCGCAATCACTTCGCCGAGGTCCGCGACGGACGATACCCCAAGCTCGAGGAGTTCATCTGGCTGAGGCATGACAACACCATGGCGCTCCTCGATCAGGACCAGGGTTTCGATCAACGCCAACGAATCGACGCCGAGATCACCCTCTAGTTTTGCGTTGACGTCGACCGCGGATGAATTTAGCTCGAGTACTTCGGCCAAAGTTGCGCGCGCAATCTCCACTGCAATATCTTCTGTTGTGTCAGAGTCTTGGACTTGGTTCCCCGTCATCACGCCCCCCATTTGCGTATACGACGCCCTATTCTACCGTTCTCTCGGGGGGTGGGTGTAGATGCGGACCAGTATTTGATGGCCCACAGTTGGATCGATCCCCAGCAGCGGCTGAACGCTCTAACCAAACTCTTGTGTCGGCGCGTCCATCAATTGCCTATCGTTAGCTTTTGAACTCGCCTATGACGCCAGATATGGATTCTTTCGCGTCGCCAAACAACATGCGCGTGTTCTCGCCAAAGAACAACGGGTTGTCCACGCCGGAAAATCCGGACGCCATGGAGCGTTTCAGCACGAACACGGTACGCGCATGGTCGACGTTGATGATCGGCATGCCGTAGATCGGGCTGTTCTCGTCTTCACGCGCCGCGGGATTGACCACGTCGTTGGCCCCGATGACGACCGCGACGTCTATGTTGTCGATGCGCGGATTGATGTCGTCCATCTCGACCAACTGGTCGTAGGGTACGTTGGCTTCCGCAAGCAACACGTTCATGTGTCCGGGCATGCGCCCGGCTACCGGATGGATCGCGTAGGTAACATCGGCGCCGTTCTTCTCTAGTAGCTCGCCGAGTTCGCGGACGACGTGTTGTGCCTGGGCCACCGCCATACCGTAACCGGGCACAAACGTAACGGAGGATGCTGCTTCGAGAATGAAATAGGCATCCTCGGTGTTGATCGGTTTGACCTCGCCCTCGACTTTGGTCGCCGTCTTTACGGCGCCAAAACCAGAAAACAGCACATTGGCGAGCGAGCGATTCATGGCTTTACACATGATGTTGGTCAAGATGATGCCGGCAGCGCCCACGAGCGAACCGGCGACGATGAGAATGTTGTTGTTGATGGCAAAGCCCGCGGCACATGCCGCAAGACCGGAATAGGAGTTCAAGAGCGAGATCACCACCGGCATGTCGGCGCCGCCGATCGGTATGACCACCATGATGCCGAACACCAGGCTCAACCCGATCACCGCATACATGTATGGAGAGTCGACTGCCGGTTCCAGGCAAAACATGACGCCGCACACAACCAAGGCGATCAAAATCAAGGCGTTGACCAGCCTTTGCGCACCAAACACGATCGCACGACTGGCCATGATCTCCGATAGCTTGCCCCACGCGATAAGGCTGCCCGAAAACGTGACGCCGCCTATGAGTACCGAGAGCAGGATCGTGACGTGGGTGAACGTGGTATTGCCTGAGTTGTACAGCGCCGCCCAACCGACCAACAAACTGGCAATGCCACCCGAGCCGTTAAATAGAGCAACCATCTCCGGCATGCTGGTCATCGCCACACGCTGCGCAGTTACCGCCCCGATCAACGCCCCAACGATGGCGGCGACCAGGATCCATTGGAATTCGAGTATTTCCTGCGCAAACAACGTGACCACGACCGCGATCAACATGCCGATCGAGGAGAGCAAATTACCCCTTACCGCGGTTCTCGGCGAGCCGAGCTGTTTCAATCCGTAAACGAACAGCCCCGCGGCGACGATATACCAGACGTTGATCAGTTCGAGGCTCATGAAGAACCTCCGGCCGGCGTACTGTCGTCCTTCTTCTTGAACATACTCAGCATGCGATTGGTGACGAGATAGCCGCCCACCACGTTGATGGTGGCAAAAGCGACCGCCACCGCACCCAATATCGATGCCATGGGTTCAATCCCCGAGCCAGCCGACAGCAGCGCGCCCACGATGGTGATGCCGGAGATGGCGTTGGCCCCGGACATGAGAGGTGTGTGCAACGTCGCCGGTACTTTCGAGATGAGCTCGAAGCCGAGGGATATCGACAACATCAACACCAAGCCAAGCAATACCGCTTCCATTTTCGACTCCGCTACAGGTTTTTGACGGTTTCATTGACGATCACGCCGTCGCGCGTGATCACGCAACCGGCGACGATCTCGTCTTCCGGATCGAGGTTCAAACTCTTGGCTTCTGCATCCCAGAAATCATCGAGCAAGTTGAAGAGATTGTTCGAGTACATATCGCTGGCATGGCGCGCTACCGCTGAAGGCAGATTACCTTGGCCGATGATCTTCACGCCGTTGACGTCGACCACCTCGTTCAACACGGAACCTTCTACGTTGCCTCCGGTCTCGACGGCCATGTCGACGACCACGCTGCCCGGTCGCATCGCGGCAACCATGTCACCCGTCACGATGCGCGGGGCGGGGCGGCCAAAGACTTGTGCAGTCGTAATCACGACGTCCGACTGAGCGATGACCTGCTTTTGTCCTTCTTTCTGCAACTGCAACTGTTCCGGCGTCAATTCCTTTGCGTAGCCCTGCTCGGTCTGGCCGATCTCGCCTAGATCTATCTCCACGAATTTACCGCCGAGGGACTGCACCTGCTCAGCCACGACGGGACGGGTATCGAAGGCCTCGACCCTTGCGCCAAGCCGTTTGGCCGTTGCGATGGCTTGTAACCCGGCCACGCCGGCGCCGATGACGAAAACACGGCTCGGGGCAATGGTGCCCGCAGGTGTCATCATCATTGGGAAGATCTTTGGGCAGTGATAGGCCGCCAGTATCACCGTGACGTAGCCCGCAAGGTTTGCCTGCGAAGACAGCGCATCCATCTTTTGTGCCCGGGTGGTGCGCGGGATCATCTCCATCGAGATTGCGGTGACGCCCTGTTGGGCGATGGTCTCGACCAAAGGCTGCTCGTTGAACGGGTCGAGAAAACTGACATGTACACAACCCGATTTCAGCAAAGCAACATCGCTCGGCTCGGGTCTGCGTACCCGTAACACGATATCGGCAGTTCCCAACAACTGAGCCCGGTCGCCAATGAGCGCCGCGCCCGCTGCGGAATACTCGTCATCCGCGTAACCCGCGGCGACGCCTATGCGCGGCTCGACCGC
>CBDTZM010000208.1:0-4672 GCA_965364915.1 uncultured Pseudomonadales bacterium
AGCGCTAGTCGAAGAAGTTCTGCCGGAAGGGACAACCGCCATCAAAGCCCCAATGCAAGGCACGATCGTCGGCTTCGACGTGGCGTCCGGCGATGAGGTGTATGAAGGTAAGCAGGTGTTGGTCATGGAAGCCATGAAAATGGAACACGTCATTCACGCCGAGGTCAGCGGTGTGGTGCAGCGGCTGGGCGTGAACGAAGGCGACACGGTATTTGAAGGGCATCCGTTGATCTACCTCCAGGACGCCAACATCGCCACCCCAGAGTCAAGCGACGCCCACGAACAGGATCTCGATTACGTGCGCCCGGACCTGCAAGAGGTGTACGACCGTCGGGCCGCCGGCTATGACGAAAATCGCCCGGAAGCGGTCGCAAAACGACGCAAGACCGGTCACCGCACCGCCCGTGAAAACGTCGCCGACCTCTGCGATGACGGGACATTCGTCGAGTACGGCTCTGTGGTGGTCGCCGGTCAGCGACGGCGGCGCACGATGGAAGACCTGATCAAAAACACCACCGGCGACGGCATGGTGTGCGGTCTCGGCCAAGTCAACGGTCATCTTTTTGGTGAAAACCAAGCACGCACCATGATCATGTCCTACGACTACATGGTGCTTGCCGGCACCCAAGGCATGAAAAACCACGCCAAGAAGGACCGCTTGTTCGAGATGGCCGAACAGTATCGTCTGCCAACGGTACTATTTGCCGAAGGCGGTGGCGGACGACCCGGCGACACCGACGGATCGGGCGTGGCCGGACTCGATTGTTGGGCGTTCACCTACTTCGCGCGCCTGTCGGGCCTCGTGCCTATCGTCGGCATCACGACGGGTCGTTGCTTTGCCGGCAACGCGGTGTTGCTGGCATGCTGTGACGTGATCATCGCCACCGAAGATGCCAACATCGGCATCGGCGGACCGGCAATGATCGAAGGCGGCGGGCTGGGCATCTTCAAACCCGAGGAAGTCGGCCCAATGGACGTGCAGGTTGCGAACGGTGTCGTCGACATTCTCGTCAAGGACGAAGCGGCCGCCGTTGCTGCCACCAAGCAATATCTGTCGTACTTTCAAGGTGCTATCGATGCATGGGAAGCGCCGGACGAGCGGAAGTTGCGCTTCATCGTTCCTGAAAACCGCCTGCGTTACTACGACATGCGCGAGGTGGTAGAAGCCATCGCGGACGTCGGTTCCGTCCTGGAAATCCGCAAGCATTGGGGTCCCGGCATCATCACGTCGTTCATTCGCGTGGAAGGCCGGCCTATCGGCGTCATCGCCAACAATCCGGGCCATCTCTCGGGCGCCATCGATTCGGATGGCGCCGACAAGGGTGCACGTTTCATGCAACTCTGCGATGCCTTCGATATTCCGATCTTAAGCCTATGCGACTGCCCCGGCATCATGGTCGGACCCGAGATCGAGAAAACGGCCGTGGTTCGCCATGCCGGTCGGATGTTCGTGGTCGGTGCCAACATCGACGTGCCGCTGATGACAATCGTCACACGCAAGGCCTACGGTCTCGGTGCTCAAGCTATGGCCGGGGGTAGCTTCAAGCTGCCGCTGTTTACGGTGACCTGGCCGACCGGCGAATTCGGCGGTATGGGCCTCGAAGGCGCCGTCAAGCTCGGCTATCGCAAAGAGCTTCAGGCCATCGAAGACCCGGAAGAGCGCAAGACGACTTACGAGGAAATGGTGGCGGGTATGTATCAACGCGGTAAAGCGGTGAACATGGCGTCGCACTTCGAACTCGACGATGTCATCGATCCGGCGGATTCGCGCAAATGGATTTCCCGCGGCTTGAGTTCGGTGCCGCCTGCCCCGCCGCGCACACACAAGAAGCGACCCAACGTCGATACGTGGTGATGCGCCGTTGAACTTCGGCAGCGCATTTGCATCGATCGGTCAGTACCTCGTCACAGACGACGGGCTCGATACGGTTCAAGGCATACGCCACGCACTCGACACGTTTTTTCGACTACTCAACAACAACTTGCCCGACGTCGGGGCATTTCACGAAGGGATCGAGTATCGAGTCGTCGACGGCCAGTCGCTGACGCTCGACGTCGTCGTACCCGCGGGCTCCGGCCCGTTCCCCGTATTGGTCTACAACCACGGCGGTGCGTGGATATGGGGTTCGCCGGCCACGCACCGAAAGCTGGCGTTCCGCCTCGCGGAACAGGGTTTCCTGGTCATGAACGTCGACTACCGGCTGGCGCCGGAGTATCCCTTTCCGGCCGGGCTCAACGACTGCATCCACGCGATACACTTCGCCGCGCAACAAGCATCGACGTGGGGAGGAGACGCCGACCGATTGGTGGTTGCCGGAGATTCTGCCGGTGGCAACCTGGCCGCCGCTAGCGCCATCGAGCTTGCCGACCTGAGCGGCGCCCCCGTTGTGCGCGCGGTCGGATTGCTCTATGGCGTTTACGATTTCAGCGGCTTCGAACACGATGTCGTAACACAGCTGCTCGTCGACGCTTATCTGGGTGGAGATCCGCAGCTCGTGAATGACGCGCGCGTAAGCCCAATCCTAAAAGCGAGCAAGCTGCCACCAGCGCACATCGTGGTCGGCGGCGCCGACCCGTTGCAGGAAGACGCGGAAAGGCTCGCGCATGCTTTGTCCGCCGCAGGCAAGGCGCACGAGTATCACGTCGTCGAAGACATGCCGCATGCTTTCATGCAGATGGAAATCTTTGACGAAGCGCGAGCGAGCATCCAACGGCTGACGGACTTTTTTCACCGGGTTTTACAGTGACTTTTTATACGACTTCCAGATAGTCACGATCCGGCAATGCGGGGAACGGTACCGCCGGCAAGGTCTGGTACCAAAACGCGACCGAGGCGATGTCGTCTTGCAACGGCAGATACTCGCGGTCTTTGTGCGTGCGCCAACCCAAGGCTTGGATCGTGACCCTGAGATCTTCCTGAAAACGGATGGGATCCATGATGTGCCAGCGGTACAAGCCGAAGCGCTGCTGAGACACATAAAGACCATCCGGGCGAATCACTTGCGGCATACCGGCATATGGCGTCGTGAACTCGACATACCCCGGCGCACGCGTACCGGTGCGATTGCGTTCCATGGACCCGGGATCGAAGTTGTACGCACCACAAAAATAGTCTTCGGTGCCGGTGCCGCAGATCGTCGGGAACTCGGCGTCGCCATCCATGAAGAATTTGATCTCCCCCTCCCCCCACCAACCGGCATTGTTGACGCCCCACGCAATGTAAGTGCCGACGTAGTGACCCTGCCCTTTGACACCATCCAAAATGGTATACACGTCCTTGTAGGGTAACGGGTTGGTGCGGCGAAACTGTGCATGGAAGTAGCCCACATCGTCTGGCACCTCGGTCAAGGTGTAGTTGATTTGGTAGTAAACGGTGATCGCCTCGTCGCTCAAGTTCTGCAACGTCATACGCCCGCGTTGCTTGAACGGCATTTCCCAGTAACAGTTGAACGCACGGCCCGGATTGACGCAAACCGCAAGCGAAGATACCTGCGCATATTGCTCCCAGCCGCAAGCGAAAAAGTCTCCGGCCGGACACTCGATCGACGGATGCTCCTCATCGTCCCAGTAGCCGCGCAGAATCGTGTGCCGCCACTTACCTCGCGCCAAGGTCATCCAGATCTGCTGAATTGCGCCTTGGCCTTCTATATCGGCGAGCGTTGCCGTCTCTCCCGGGGCGACGATGACGTAAGGGGATACCTTCCAACCCTGGCCCAATCCCCTGGCCGCGTTGGCCGCCGGCCCGTCGGTGGACATGCCGCCTTGGCCCTTCGCGCCCGTCAAGTTCTCGGGACTAATGGAACGGGTCTGGGCGTCGGACAAGCGCGATAGGTTGCCGAGATTTAAACCAAGCCCCGAAAACTTAGACATACGCTATGGAACCAGGTGTTCCTTGAACCATGCGACCATGGCGCGGTTGGCTTCGGCGCGATGCTCGGCGTTGCGAAATCCATGATCCCCGCCTTCGATGATGAGCAGATCATGGGTGACGCCGGTTTCTTCCAACGAGGCTTTCAGGATTTCACTGTTCGACACGTTCACTAGATCATCGGCGTTGCCGTGAATCAGCATGATCGGTGGATCGTCGTCGGACACAAACAAGATCGGCGAGATTGCGGTGGCCGCATCCGCGTTAAAGTCGAGCGCCGGGAATCGCTCGTTGGGTCCTGCCATCGTCCTCAAATCCACCGGCGGATAGTAGGCCACGACGGCGGCTAACCGGCCGTTCGAGTCAGCGTCGGCGATATACCTCGGTACCAGACGGCTAGCTCGGGCGCCCTCCCCTGCGGCCACGCCAGGCGCCGCTTCCGCATTCAAACCCAGCATCAGCGATAAATGACCGCCGGCACTGCCGCCCCACACACCCAACCGTTCGGGATCTACCCCGTAGGTTTCAGCATTGTTACGGATGTGCCTGACCGCCGCGCGCACATCGGACACGGCATCGGGTACCTTGAATCGCGGTGCGCTGCCGTGGTACACCGCAAACACCGAAATCCCCTCGGAGAGCAGCATTTCAAAGTAAGGAACGCGATTGGCGGGTGGCTGCCAAACGGAAAACCAACCCCCACTGACCATGTAGACGACGGCTGCCCCGTTGGGCTGTTCCGCCTGAAAAACATCGTAGGTCAGTGCCATGCCATCTTTGTGGCCGTATATCACGTCTGCGGTG